>DATLZL010000498.1:0-19603 GCA_035574035.1 Binatia bacterium
CCGCCGGCGGGCGGCGGCGAACGCCGCCCCGAGCGACGCGGGGTCCGGCACGCGCGCCATCCCGATGCCGCCGCCGCCGGCGGCGGCCTTCAGGAGCACCGGATAGCCGATGTCCTGGGCCGCCCGCCGCGCCTCGTCCACGTCGCGGACGGGATCCACCGTCCCGGGCACAATGGGGACGCCGGCCGCCGCCATCAGGCGCCGGGCTTCGGTCTTGTCGCCCATGGCCCGGATGGCCTCGGGCGACGGCCCGATGAACACCAGTCCGGCCTGCCCGCAGGCCTCGGCGAACCGCCAGTTCTCGGAGAGGAAGCCGTACCCGGGATGGATCGCCTCCGCTCGCGTCCGCCGGGCGGCGGCCAGGATGGCCTCGATATCGAGGTAGCTCTGACGGGCCGGGGCGGGCCCGATCAGGACGGCCTCGTCGGCGTCCCGCACGTGCGGGGCGTCGGCATCGGCCTCCGAGTAGACCGCGACCGCCCGGATGCCGAGCGCGCGGCAGGCCCTGATGACCCGGCGCGCGATCTCCCCCCGGTTGGCGACCAGGATCGCTCGGAACACCTTAAGTCGGGAGCTCGGGCGGGTGGGCCAGGGCGGGCGTGGTCAGGCGGAGGAGGGTGACGGCGGCCGGTGGCCGGCGTCCCTCTGACGCCGCCACTTGTCGATGGACTTCTTCGAGAACATCCAGGTGCCGTTGACTTCCAGGCAGGGGATCCGGCGCTGAGAGGCGAGGAGCACCAGCGCCGCCTGGTCCATGGCCAGGTAGGTCGATGCCTCCTCGACGCTCATCACGTCCTTCGGCGTCACGACGCCTCCTCCTTTTCGAGGGCCTTGCGCAGGTGCTCCACCTCGGCTTCCAGCGTCCGCAGCCGTTCCATCAGCTGCTCCATCGCCTTGGCCATCGGGTCCGGCAGGTCGGTCTGGTCGAGATCGATGCCGCTCACCCGCCGGCCGTCCCGGTATGTTACGCGGCCCGGGACGCCGACCACAACCGAGTTGGGCGGCACCTCCCGCACCACCACGGAACCCGCCCCGATCCGGCTGCCGTCGCCGATCTTGAAGGCCCCGATGATCTTGGCCCCCGCGCCCACGACGACGTTGTCTCCGAGCGTCGGGTGTCGCTTCTCCCGCTTCAGGCTGGTCCCGCCCAGCGTGACCCCTTGCAGCAGCGTGACGTTGGCGCCGACCTCCGCCGTCTCGCCGATGACCACGCCCATTCCGTGGTCGATGAAGAGGCCGGGCCCGAGCCGCGCCGCCGGATGGATCTCGATCCCGGTCAGGAACCGCGCCAGGTGCATCAGGAAGCGCGCCGTTGTCGTCCAGCCGCGGTTCCAGAGGCGGTGGGCGATCCGGTAGAAGACGAGGACGTGGACCCCGGGGTAGCAGAGCAGCACCTCGAGAGTCGAGCGGGCGGCCGGGTCGCGCTCCAGCGCGGCCCGGATGTCCCGCCGGAGCGCGTCAAACACGGTGACCGCTCCGCCGCAGGCAATCCAGCGCCGCCGCCCGGAGGGCCCCGGCGACCAGGTCGGCGGCGTGCCTGCGGTCCTCCGGCAAGCCGTCGAGCGCCCGCTCGATCTCCTCCGCCTTCACGGTGAGCAGGTCGCCCACCGCCCGGCCGGCGACGAGCTCGCTGGCCGCGCTGGCGGCGGCGATGGTGGGGCCGCAGCCGTACGTCTGGAAGCGGCACTCCGCGACCCGGCCGTCCCGCACCCGCAAGAAGAAGCGGGCTAGGTCTCCACACCCCGCGTACTCGTCCTCGCCCACGCCGTCCGGCTCCCGCATCAGCCCGGCATTGCGCGGGTTGAGAAAGTGGTCGAGCAGCGTCGGGCTGTACCTCACGCCACGCCCGTCGGGCTCGCCTCGCGCAGCCGCCTCACCAGCGGCACTAGACACTCGACGACGTAGTCGATGTCCTCGGCGGTGGTGGAGCGGCCGAGCGAGAACCGCACCGCCCCCATGGCCCAGTCAAGGGGGACGCCCATGGCCACCAGCACGTGGGAGGGCTCGACGTGGCCCGCGGTGCAGGCCGAGCCGGCCGACACCGCCACGCCCTTGAGGTCGAGCCCCAGCACGATGGACTCCGACTCGACGTGCCGGAAGGCGAGGTTGGCGGTGCCCGGCAGGCGTTCCGTCGGGTGCCCGTTGAGCCGGACCTCGGGGATCCGCTCGCGGACCGACACCCACAGCCGGTCCCGCAGCGCCGTCAGCCGTCGGGCCTCGTCGTGCATCTCGCGGGCCCGGATCTCCACCGCCTTGCCCAGCCCGACGATGCCGGGCACGTTCTCGGTTCCGGCCCGTCGCCGCCGCTCGTGCTCGCCGCCGTGCTGCACGGCGACCATCCGGCTGCCTTTCCGGATGTAGAGGCCGGCGATCCCCTTGGGCCCGTAGATCTTGTGGCCCGAGAACGAGAGCAGGTCGATGCCCCAGGCCGAGACGTCGAGGGGAATCTTGCCGAAGGTCTGCACGGCGTCGACGTGAAACGGGATCCCGTGCTCGCGGGCCAGGGCGCCGATCGCCGCCACCGGCTGCAGCGTCCCCACCTCGCTGTTGGCGTGCATGATGCTGATCGCGACGGTGTCGGGCCGGAGCGCCCGCTTGACGTCGTCCGGCGAGACCTGCCCGTACTCGTCCACCGGCAGGTAGGTCACGGCGAACCCCTGCGCCTCGAGGACCTGACAGGTGCGGAGCACGGCGTGGTGCTCGATCCGGGACGTGATGATGTGTCCCCGCCCCCGCGCCCAGGCCAAACCCTTCAGCGCGAAGTTGTCGGACTCGGTGCCGCCCGACGTGAACACGATCTCCTCCGGGGTCACCCCGAGGAAGGCGGCGATGCGCTCGCGGGCGGCGTCCACGGCCGCCCGGGCCGCCCGGCCGAAGCCGTGCACGCTCGACGGGTTCCCATACACCTCGCTCCAGTAGGGGGCCATCTCGGCCACGACCTCAGGGTGGACGGGCGTCGACGCGTTGTGATCGAGGTACACCTTACGGACCATCGCCTTGCTCTCCCCTCACCGTGATGTTAGCCTCCAGCCGTGGACCTCGCCCGCAAGAAGCTCGGGCTCATGCTCTCCACCCCTCCCGAGCACCCGAACCTGGCCACCGCGGTCGCGCTGGCCGAGGCCGCCCTGGCCCGCGGCGCCGACGTGTACCTCTACCTGATCGACGACGGCGTCCGGGCGCTGGCCGACCCGCGGCTGCGGGCGCTGCCCGCCCGCGGCGCCCGGCTCTTCGCCTGCGCCTACGGCTGCCAGAAGCGCGGCCTGGCGCTGGAGGACACGCCCGACGTCACGTACTGCGGGCTGGTCGTGCTCACCGACCTCCTCAACGGGACCGACCGCTTCGTCGCCCTGAACTAGTCCCCGCGTGGCCGACCGCGACCCGGTGCTGGTGCTGATCCGGTGCGATCCGCGCCGAACCGGCCGCGCCTTCGAGGCGATGCGCATCGGGGTCGGCATCGTCGCCGGCGAGAACCCGGTCACGTTCGTGCTCACCGACGGCGCCGTCCACCTGCTGGACGAGGACACCGACGAGCTGGTCGACGGCGATGAGATCGCCCGCTTCCGCACCACCCTGCGGCAGCTGGGCGTGCCGTTCCACGTCGAGGCCGCCGCCATCCCGGACGACCCGAGCTGGAATCCGGACCGCCACCCGGTGGTGCCGGTGACCCCGGCCCAGATCGCCCAGCTCGTGGCCGCCGCCCGCCGCTCCGTGGTGTTCTGATGGCCGGTGTCCTGCACCTGGTCAAGAGCCCGGACGTCGGCCTGGCCCGGGCGGCGATCGAGCAGCAGCTCCGGGCCGGCGACCGGGTGAGCGTGGCGCTGCTCCACGGCGCCCCCGCTCCCGACGTTCCGGCCGGAGTCCCCCTCTTCCGCGTCCCGGAGGAGGTCCCGTACGATCGGCTCCTCGAGCTGATCTTCGAGGCCGACCAGGTGGTGGCCTGGTAGCCAAGCCCCTTTGCTCACCGGTTCCGGTACTCCTCCAGCCAGGCCATCTGGATCTTCTCCAGCAACCCCTCGTTCGAGGCCTTGGGGTCGTCGGCGAAGCCGGGCAGCTCCGTCACCCAGCGGTGCAGGTCGGTGAACCGCACCGTGAGGGGATCGGTATCGGGAAAGCGCTCGTGGAGCGCGACCGCGATGTCCTCGGCGTCGTGCCAGGTCAGCCTCATTCCGGAATCTCCACCACCACGTCCCCCCGGACGACCGCCTGGCAGCCCAGCCGGGAGTGGATCGTCAGGCCCTCGGCGGTGTCCAGACGGTCCTCCTCGTCCTCCTGCATCTCGGACAGGTTCGCCTCGCCCTCCCGCACGATGACGTGACAGGTCGTGCAGGCGCAGCTGCCGCCGCAGTTGTGCTCCAGCGGGATCCCGTGCGCCAGGGCGATGTCGAGGATCGAGCCCGGCTTGCCGTGGTCGGCCAGCGGGTACTGCGTGTCGTCGACCTCGACCGTCTTGTTCAGGGGCAGAAACGTCACCCGATGAACCGCCATCACTCCGACTCCATGATCTCGGCGGCGCGGCGGGTCTCGAGCGCCTGCCGCAGCGCGCTGTCCATCAGAACCGCGGCCAGATGCTCGGTGGCCCGGTTGAGCGCCGCCGTCTTGTCGCGGATCGCCTCGCGGTCCTGCCCATCGCGCGCCCGGACCAGCTCGGCCATCGCCTCCTCGATCCGGGTCCGCTCCTCCGCCTCGACCAGGTGCGCGCCCTGGCGCAGGGCGCGGCGGACGTGGGTCAGCACCGTGTCGGCCTCGTTGCGGACCTCGATCAGCAGCCGGGCTTCCACGTCGGCCTCGGCGTACTGGTAGGACTCCTCGATCATCCGCTCCACCTCGGCCTCGCTGAGGCCGTACGTCGGCTTCACCTCGATCGAGGCCGCCTTCCCCGTGCGCAGCTCCCGGGCGGTGACCTGCAGGATGCCGTTGGCGTCGATCAGGAAGGTCACCTCGATCTTCGGCATCCCGGCCGGCATCGGATCGATGCCGCGCAGCTCGAACCGCGCCAGCGAGCGGCAGTCCTTGGCCAGCTCCCGCTCGCCCTGGACGACGTGCAGGTCGACCACCGTCTGGCCGTCCACCGAGGTCGTGAACAGCTCCCGGGCGCTGGTCGGGATCGTGGTGTTGCGCGGGATGAGCACGCTGACGATGCCGCCGAGCGTCTCGAGCCCGAGCGACAGCGGCGTGACGTCGAGCAGCAGCATCTCGGTGAAGCCGCCGGCCAGGATGTGAGCTTGCACCGCAGCGCCCAGCGCCACCACCTCGTCGGGATTCAGGTGGCTGTGGGGCGTCCGCCCGAAGAGCTCCTCCACCCGCCGGCGGACCAGCGGCACCCGCGTGGAGCCGCCCACCAGGACGACCTCGTCGATCTGCTCGGGACGCAGGCCGGCGTCGGCCAGCGCCCGGCGGCACGGCCCGAGGGTCCGCGCCACCAGCGGCTCGACGAGACGCTCGAGGTCGACGCGGGTGATGTCGCGCCGGTACGTGAACGACTCGAACGGCAGGGTCAGGGTCGTGCGCTCCTCGGTGGACAGCCGGACCTTGGCCGCCTCGGCCGCCAGCCGGAGCTCCTGCATGGCCTCGCGGTCCCCGGTCGGGTCGAAGCCGTGGCGCGCGGTGAGGTCCTCGACGAGCCAGAGCACCAGCGCCCGGTCGAAGTCGTCCCCGCCCAGGTGGGTGTCGCCGTTGGTGGCCAGGACCTCGAAGATCCCGTCCTTCACCCGGAGGATCGAGATGTCGAAGGTGCCGCCGCCCAGGTCGTAGACGGCGATGAGGCCCTCGGCCAGCCGGTGGAGCCCATAGGCCAGCGAGGCCGCCGTCGGCTCGTTGACGATGCGGACGACGTCCAGCCCGGCGATCCGGCCGGCGTCGCGCGTGGCCTGGCGCTGGGCGTCGTTGAAGTAGGCCGGCACCGTGATGACCGCCCGCTCTACCGGCTCGCCGAGGTGGGCCTCGGCCCGCTCCTTGAGCGCCCGGAGGATGACCGCGGACACCTCGGGCGGCGTCACCTCGCGGCCGCCGACCTCCAGGCGCACGATGCCGTCCGCCGGCCGGACCGCGAAGGGGAAGTAGCGGAGCTCCTCCTTGACGTCCTCGTACCCCCGGCCCATGAACCGCTTGACCGAGTAGACCGTGTCGCGGGGCCGCCGGGCCAACTGGCGCCGGGCCGCCTCCCCGACCAGCACGCCCTCGGGCGTGAAGCTCACCACCGACGGCAGCAGCCGCCGCCCCTCGGCGTCGGGAATGACCCGCGGCAGGCCGGTCGCCGGATCCACGTAGGCGACGAGGCTGTTGGTCGTGCCCAGGTCAATGCCGATGATGCGCGACATGCTCGCCCGTCTCCTCGGCCCCGCCCAGCGCCTGCTCCAGGTCCTCGATCACCGTGGCCAGGTACGTCCGCCGGGCCAGGGTCTCCTTCAGCTCCCTCAACACTCGGGCCCGCTCCTCCGCCGACGCCGCCCCGTCCCAGGCCGTGGTCAGCGACCCCGTCAGCCGCGCCGTCTCCTCCTCGAGCCGGACCCGCAGCCGGTCCCGCTCGGCGGCCAGCGTGCGCCGCGCTTCCTCGCCCAGGCCGCCGGCGCGGGCCTCGGCCAGCGCCTCCTGGACCTCGAACAGCTCCGCCAGCAGCTCGGGCGGCGCCGCCGGCCGCTCGGCCGATCCTTCGCGGGTCGGCCGGCCCTCCTCCAGCCGGATCAGGTACTCGATCCGGGCGATCGGATCGCGCAGCGCCCGGTAGGCGGCGTTCAGCCGCGCCGAGGCCTCCAGCGCCGCCGCCTGCTCGGTCGGCGGCTTGCCGGCGTGGAAGTCCGGATGGACCTGCCGCGAGAGCGCGTAGAAGCGCTCCTGCAGCGCGGCGGCGTCCAGCGCCAGCTTGCGGGGAAGTCCGAAGACCTCGAAGTAATCCATCCGTCTCCTCAGCTCCGGCCCAGAAAAAGCAACGGGCCCTCGGCCGGGCCCGCTGACCCGCCGGCCGGGGCCCGTCTCACGCCGAGAACGAGGTGCCGCAGCCGCAGGTGCTCTTGGCGTTCGGGTTCACGAACGTGAACCCGCCGGTCAGTCCCTGCTGGACGTAGTCCAGTGTCGTGCCGTTCAGGTAGAGGTAGCTCTTGGCGTCCACCACCACCTTGACGCCGTCCACCTCGAAGACCCGGTCGTGCGGCCCCCGCTCGGTGTCGAACTCCAGCGCGTAGGACATGCCCGAGCACCCGCCGCCCCGCACCCCCATGCGGAGGAAGACCTCGTCGCCCAAATTCTGGGCCTTCTTGAGCTCCTTCACCTGCTTGATGGCCGCTTCCGACAGCGTCACCGCCATGGTCCCGGTTCCCTCCGTCCCCTACCGGTTCGCCGTCTCGGCCGCCGCCGGCGTTCCCCACTTGGCCCGGTAGTCGGCCAGCGCGGCCTTGATGGCGTCCTCGGCCAGCACCGAGCAGTGGATCTTCACTGGCGGCAGCTTGAGCTCGTTCACGATGTCGGTGTTCTTGATCTTCGCCGCCTCCTCGACCGTCTTGCCCTTCAGCCATTCGGTGGCCAGGCTGGAGGAGGCGATGGCACTGCCGCATCCGAAGGTCTTGAACTTCGCGTCCTCGATGACCCCGGTCTGGAGGTTGACCTTGATCTGGAGCTTCATGACGTCGCCGCACTCCGGCGCGCCCACCAGCCCCGTCCCCACCCCCGGGGTGTCCTTGGGGAAGGACCCCACGTTGCGCGGGTTGTTGTAGTGGTCGACCACCTTGTCGCTGTATGCCATGAGCCTTGCTCCCCCTTACTCGGCCTTCCACTGAATGGATTTCAGATCGACGCCCTCCCGGGCCAGCTCGTAGAGCGGCGACATCTCGCGCAGCCGCTGGACCACCTCCACCGTGCGCCGAGCCACGTGGTCCACTTCCTCCTCGGTGGTGAACCGGTGCAGGCTGTAGCGGATCGACGAGTGGGCGAGCTCGGCGCTCGCGCCCAGCGCGGCGATGACGTAGGAGGGCTCCAGCGTCGCCGACGTGCAGGCCGAGCCCGACGACAGCGCGCACTCCCGGTTCAGCCCCATGAGGACGGACTCCCCCTCGACGTAGGCGAACGAGATGTTCAGGTTGTGGGGCAGCCGGCGCTCGGGGTGGCCGTTGAGGAACGCCTCGTCGACCTTGCTCAGGATCATGTCCTGGAGCCGGTCGCGCAGCGCCCGCAGCCGCTCGCTCTCGGCCGGCATCACCTCCCGGCAGATCTCGGCCGCCCGGCCGAAGCCGACCACCAGCGGCACCGGCACCGTCCCCGACCGCATGCCCCGCTCGTGGCCGCCGCCGTCCATCTGGGGCGCGATCCGGACCCGCGGGCCCTTGCGGCGCACGTAGAGGGCACCCACCCCCTTGGGGCCGTAGATCAGGTGCGCCGTGCACGACAGGAGGTCGATGCCCATCGCCTCCACGTTGACTGGGATCTTGCCGACGGCCTGGGTGGCATCGGTGTGGAAGAGGACCCCGCGCTCCTTGCAGAGGCGGCCGATGGCCGCGATGTCCTGGATCGTGCCGATCTCGTTGTTGGCGAACATCACCGACACCAGGATGGTCTTGTCGGTGAGGGCGCGCGCGATGTCGTCGGGGTCGACGAGCCCCTGGCGGTCCACCGGCACGTAGGTCACCTGGAAGCCCTGGCGCTCGAGCCGCTTGGCGACGTCCATGCCGGCCCGCTGCTCGATCACCGTGGTGACGATGTGCTGACCCTTCTCCCGGTACATCTCGGCGACGCCCTTGAGGGCCAGGTTGATGGACTCGGTGCCGCCGGAAGTGAAGACGACTTCCTTGGGGTCCCGGGCGCCGATCAGCGCCGCGATCTGCTCCCGTCCCCGGTCCACCGCCGCCTCGGCCTCCCAGCCGAAGGGGTGGTTGCGGCTGGCCGGGTGCCCGAACTTCTCCGTGAAGTACGGCAGCATGGCCTCGACCACGCGCGGATCCGCCGGCGTCGTGGACTGGGCGTCCATGAAGATCGGGAACTTCAGCGCCATCGCGTCGCTCTCCTCCGGTTCAGGCTCTGATCTCGAGCAGGTCGGGCACGTCATCGCCGACCAGCTCGGCCAGGCTCATCGTGTCCAGCATCTGGCTGATGGCGGCCTGGATCTTCTGCACCGGCCGCCGCAGGTTGCACCGGGCCATCTGGGGACAGTCGCTGTCCTCCAGGCAGCTCACGATGCTGATCGGCCCCTCCAGCGCCCGGATGACCTCCCCCACCGTGATCTCGGCCGGCCGCCGGGCGAGCACGTAGCCCCCCTTGGGGCCGTTCTGGCTTACGATCAGCCGCTCCCGGGCCAAGCGCTGGAGGATCTTGGCCAGGAGTTCCGGCGGGATGGCGAACTCCTCGGCGATCCGCTTGGCGCTCACTGCGCCGTCGTCCTCGTGCCGGGCGATATAATGAATGGCCATCAGGCCGTAGTCGGCGCGCTTGGTAAAGCGGAGCATCACTTGCCCCTCACCGTTCCGATCGGCTCGGTCGTCTGACCCGCCGGATGCCGACTCTTTCGATCGCCGACCATTTCAGTCGGAGTTTGTCACCGCCCGGGGAGACTGTCAAGGGAAAGGCCTGCGATGACTGAAAAATCCGAATTCGAGGCCGAGCTGTACCGGACCGCCGTGACCCAGCTGGACGCCGTGGCCAAGCGCATCAGCCTGGACGCCGAGATCCACGAGCGACTGCGCTACCCCCGGCGGGCGATGGTGGTCTCCGTCCCCATCCGCAAGGACGACGGCACCGCCGAGGTCTTCGTCGGCTTCCGGGTCCACCACAACACGGTTCTGGGTCCGACCAAGGGGGGGCTCCGCTACGCGCCCGACGTCACGCTGGGCGAGGTCACCGCCCTGGCCATGTTCATGTCCTGGAAGTGCGCGCTCATGGGCCTGCCCTACGGGGGGGCCAAGGGCGGCGTCCGCTGCGACCCCCGGCGGCTTTCCCTGCGGGAGCTCGAGAACCTGACCCGCCGCTACACGGCCGAGATCATGCTGCTGATCGGCCCCGATCTCGACATCCCGGCCCCGGACCTCGGCACCGACGAGCAGATCATGGCGTGGATGATGGACACCTACTCGATGACCCAGGGCCGGACCGTCCCCGGCGTGGTCACCGGCAAGCCCTTGATCGTCGGCGGCTCGGCTGGCCGCCGGGAGGCCACCGGGCGAGGCATCGTCTACGTGCTCTACCAGGCCGCCCGGGTCCTCGGGCAGGAGCTGCGCGGGCGCAAGGTGGTCGTCCAGGGCTTCGGCAACGTCGGCTCGGTGGCCGCCCGCCTGCTCTGGCGGGAGGGGAGCCACGTCGTCGCCGTCAGCGACCTGCAGGGTGGAATCTACAACCCCCAGGGGCTCGACATCCGCCAGCTCGAGCTGCACGTCAAGGAGGCCGGGACGGTGGTCGGGTTCCCCGGCGCGGACCGCGTCACGAACCGGGAGCTGCTCGAGCTGCCGTGCGACGTGCTCCTGCCGGCGGCCGTCGGGGGTCAGATCCGCGCCGACAACGCCGAGCGGGTGAAGGCCTCGGTGGTCGTCGAAGGCGCCAACGGGCCCACCACGCCGGAGGCCGACGAGATCCTCCGCGAGCGGGGCGTGACGGTCATCCCCGACGTCCTGGCCAACGCCGGCGGCGTGGTGGTCTCCTACTTCGAGTGGGTCCAGGGCCTGCAGTACTACTTCTGGCGGGAGAGCGAGATCACCGCCCGGCTCCAGGAGGTCATGACGCGCGCCTTCAACCGGGTATGGGCGGTGGCGGGCAAGGAGGGATGCGACCTGCGGACCGCGGCCCTCATGGAAGGCGTGCGCCGGGTCGCCGAGGGCTACAAGGTCCGCGGCCTCTACCCCTGAACCTTTCGAGCGCCGAGGGGGGCCGTCGAGGCCCCCCCGATCGTTCACTCCACCCAGGCGGTGCGGAGCTCGCCGGCCGTGGTCTCCGGGGCTTTTTCGGTGACGAAGATCCCGCCCACCCGGTTGGCACGCTCGGGCTGGGTCACGACCTCGATGTGCCAGTGATAATCGTCGCGGATGGTGGCCCAGTCCCCCTGCAGGATGCGCGAGCGGAGGTTGGGCGCCGTGTGAAGCACCAGCTCGTAGCCCGGGTCGCCGAACCGCACGGCCAGCGTCCGGAACAGGCCGGTCAGCAGGCGCGCCAGATCGGGGACGTTGTCGGCGGTCAGCGCCTCCTCGAACGAGCAGCCGTGCCGGCGGGGCAGGATCCACACCTCGAACGGCGCCCGGGCCGCGTACGGCACCAGCATCACGAACGCCGGCGTCAGCCGGACCACCCGCACCTCGGCGCCGATCTCCTGCCGCAGCATGTCGCAGTAGAGGCAGCGTCGCTTGTACTGGAAGTACTCGCGGGCCTCGCGCAGCTCCTGGCGCGTGTCGTCGAACACGATCGGAATGGCCGTCACGCGGGAGTACGGGTGGTGACGCGGCACGCCGGGCTTCTTGTGGTGGCGTGACACCAGGATGTCCCGGATCTGGTTGTCGCGCTTGAGGTCCAGCAGGCGGTCCCGCCACATCCACAGGACCAGCTCGACCTGCTCGGGCGCCATGGTGGCCAGGGTGTCGTCGTGGCGGGGGGATTCCAGCACGAGCTCGCTGGCCCCTCGCGGGGTGATCATGTCGAACATCCCCACCCCCTCGCGGACCAGTTCCCACTCGATGCGGAAGTAGGGGTCGGCCGCCGGCACCACGCGCACGCTCCAACCGGGCCCGTTGGACCCCTGGCCGTCCTTGCGGTAGGCGGCGATCTCGGTGGTGCCGCCCTCGGCGCCGGGACAGTAGGGACACTCGCCCTCCGGCGGCGCGGCGGCCTTCGGTCGCACGAGCACCCAGCGGCCCCGGGTGGGGTCTTTTCTCAGCTCTTCCATGGGGGCGGGGCGGCGGGCCTACTCCTTGATCTGGTTCCGCAGCTTGCGCAGGTGCTGCCGGGCCACGTCCACCCAGTCCTTCTCGGTCGGGATCTGGGAGGCCAGGGCGATGTAGCGCTCCCACTGTGCGATGGCTTCACGCGGGTCGACCTTCTCGTACACGATGGCCAGGTTGTACATGGCCCCGGTGTGCTTGGGGTCGAGCTCGATCACCCGCCGGTACTCGTCGATGGCCTCCTTCCAGAGGCCCTTGTCCTCGTAGACCTCGCCCAGCCCCATCCGGGCGTCCACTGAAGCCGGGTCGAGCTCGATCGCCCGCTTGTAGGCGCTGACGGCCTCGTAGTAGAGGCCCTTCTCCCCGTAGTAGATCTTCCCCAGGCTCATGTGGACCCGCGGGTTGAGCGGGTTGAACGTCAGCGCTTTCTGGTAGGCGGCGATGGCGGCGTCGATCTCGCCCTTGGCGGCGCGGGCGTCGCCCAGGCCGACGTGGGCGTCGGCGTAGAAGGGACGGAGCTCGATCGCCTTGCTGTAGGCCTCGACCGCCTGGTCGTAGAGGCGGCGGGGAGCGGCCAGGAACAGGTCGCCGAGGGCCTTGTAGGGCTCCGGGTAGCTCGGGTCGAGCTGAGTGGAGGCGCGGAACTGCGCCGCCGCCTTCCACCGGTTCCCGAGCGCCTGATGCACCAGGCCCAGGGAGTACTGGGCCACGACGAAGCTCGGGTCGGCCTCGATGGCCCGGGCCAGCAGCTCGGCCGCGCTCTCGTGCCCTTCCGGCCCGCCGCGCCGGACGGCCATCTGGCTCCGCGCGAAGAGCTCGAACGCGACCGGGGACTTCGTCGGCCGGGTCGCCTTCTCGATCCGGGCCGATTCGGCCGGGCTGAGCGGCACCTTCAGCGTGCGGACGTAGTTCAGCACCAGAACCGGCAGGCGCTCGAGCAAGTCCTCGTCGGTCGCCGTGATGGGCTCCAGCGCCAGGGGCTCCCCCGAGCCCCCGGCCCGGATCTCGAGCAAGCGGGGACGGATGACGTATTCGGAACCCTGCCGGGCCACGTCACCGAAGAGCGCCACGTCGGCGCGGGCGGTGCGGGCCGCCTGGATCACCACGGCCTCTCCCCACACCTCGGGCTGCCCGAGCGCCCGCAGGCGGGCGCGGTCGAGCGGCACGAACGCGGGGTGCTGTGTCAGACCGAGCGTGATCACCTGGGCGATGCCTTCGCCGACCCAGCGGGAATCGGCCGGCAGGAATGTCGCGTCGTAAGGCGCCACCAGCACGACCCGGGGCTTGGCCGCCCCATCGGCGGGCGTCGCGGCGATGGCGAGCAGAGTCACGAGGATGGCCAGCTTCATGACACGCCCCCTCCGTCCCCCCGGCGCCGACGGCCGGGGATCAGCCGCTGCCAGGTTCCCGCGCCGAGCCGGCGCAGCGCGATGTCGGGAACCATCAACACCGCCGCCAGCCCCACCAGCCACGGCCAGATGTCGACCGCGATCCGGGACAGGCGCCGCGCGGTCAGGAAGGCGTCGCGGGGCTCGGCCAGCGCGCCGCCCCCCGTCAGTTCCGTGAGCTCCCGGAGCCGCGCCTCGTCCACGCCGAGGTCGCGGAGCTCCTTCGCATACGGTACCACCAAGCCGGCCAGCTGCGAGCCAACCACCTTGTCCTGGTTGCGCTGGGCGAGCCCGACGAGGTAGACACCTTCCTCCGGGGCCGGGAACCGCCCCCGGTACCGTCCGGGGGCCACCTGCTCCAGATCGATCACGAAGCGCTGCCGCTCGGGCGTCACCACCCCGACCTGGGAGTCCAGGAAGTTGATGAACTCGCCCTTGCCGTCCACGGCGTCGACGACCACCTCGCCCATACCGTCCCGCCGCTCGACCGTGGCCACCACGTCGCTGCGCGAGGCGCTCCGGAGCGTCCACCGCGTGAGCTGGGCCCAGAACTTGTTGAAGTCCCGCCACCGGAGCCACAGCACCGCCCACTTGGCCTTGGCGTCCGACGTGAAGGCGGCCGCCCGCCCGAGCCCGTAGCGCCAGGTGGCCAGGATCGGGTCCTCCTGGTGGCTCATGAGGGCCAGCTCCGCCGTCTGCTTGACGGTGGTGGCCACGTAGCCGCCCAGCGGAGGCACCGAGCGCCAGTCGATGTCCTGCAGCGCCTCGTGGCCGGGCGCGGTCAGCTGGGGCTTGAAGGGCTGCTCGATGAGCGAGGCCTTGGAGGCCAGCTGGGTTTCCAGGGTGAAGATGCGCGGGATGGTCTGCGAGTCCTCGGTGTAGTAGAAGCGCCCGCGGCCCCACTTGGCGATGTCGACCATGAGCTGCAAGTCGGCGTCCTTGCCGATCGCCACCGTGGACACCGTGATCTTGTCCTTCGCCATGCGCCGCAGCAGGCCGGCGAAGTCGCCCCGCGTCATCTGCCCATCGGAGAGGAAGATGACGTGCTTGAGCAGCGCCGGGCGCTCGAACAGCACCGAGTACGCCTCCTTGAGCGCCGGGTAGCCGTCGGTGCCCCCGCCGGCCTTGATGGTGGCGATGGCGTGGTGGATGCCGGACTTGTCGCGGGCGGCCCGCACGGGGACGTCCCAGATGAACTCGGTGTCCCAGCTCTGCACGCCCACCTCGTTGCGCTCGTCCAGGAGGTCCACCACCAGGTGGGCCGCTTCCTTGGCCAGGTCGAGCTTGGTCACCTTCTCGTCCCCGGTCGACATCGCCATCGACCCCGAGCGGTCGATGGAGAGCACGACGGCCAGGCTCGGGATCTCGACCTTCTGCTTGACCTCCATGGTGACCGGCAGGGCTTCCTCGATGGGCGTCCGGTAATAGCCTCCCAGCCCGAAGCTCTCCTCGCCGCCCACCATGATCAGTCCGCCGCCGTGGTCGCGGACGTAGTCCCGGATGTTGGTCATCTGGGCCCGGGTGAGCTTGAGGGAGGAGACGTTGGAGAGGATGAGCCCGTCGTACTTCTGCAGCCCGGCGAGGTCCCGCGGGATCCCGCCGGCGTCCACCACCGTCACCTCGATGTTCTGCGACCGCAGCGCGGCGGCCAGCGACTGCGCCTGGGCCCGGTCCTTCTCGGCCAGGAGCACCTGGGGCCGGCCGCGCACGACCACCGTGCCCACGGCCCGGTTGTTGTCCTCGATGGTGTCGCCCTCGACCTCCAGCGCCGCCTGGTAGACGTGGATGCCGCTCGCATCGAGCGCCTGGCGGTAACTGAACACGTTCTTGCCGGGCTGCAGCCGGACGATCTGGGAGCCGATGAACTCGCCGTTGCGGAAGAGCGAGATCCGGCCCTGGGCCTCCCGGTGGCTCCAGGCCACCACCCGGGCCTGGAACGGCTCGCCGTACTTCACCTCCTGGGGCAGCACGAGGGATTCGGCCACCACTTCCTGCGCGAAGGTGAGCGGCGCCGCGACGTAGTAGAGGTCGGCTCCCGTCTCCTTGGCGGCCTGGGCGCCGGCCAGGGCGTGACCGGCATTCTCCTGGCCGTCGGTCAGCATCACGATCCGGTTGGCCTGCCCCGGCGGAAGCGAGGCCAGCGCCAGCTGCAGCGCCTGGAACAGGTTGGTCGCGCGCCCGCTGACCTCGGCCCGCGGGCGCTCCAGCGCCGGGCGCGAGGCCAGCGGCTGGTCCACCACCGCCTCCTCGCCGAAGACCACGACGCCGACGCGGTCGCTGGGCCGCATGCCCTTGACGGCATCGGCCACGAACCGCCAGGCCCGCTCGCGGGCGGCCAGGCTCACGCTGTCGGAGTGGTCGAGCAGGAACACCACGTTGAGGCGGTCCACCCAGCGGGGGACGACGGGCTTGAACAGGGCCAGGACCAGGACCGCCACCAGCGCGCCGCGCAGGGCGAGCGACCAGCGGTCGCCCCCGCCGGCCGGCAGCGCCAGCCGCCCGGCGCTCTGCCGCCGCCAGTAGAGCACCGCCTCGGCCAGCAGCAGCAGGACGGCCAGGATGACGAAGATCTGCCAGAGCTCCCGCTGCACCGGCACCGGCGCCGCCGCCTCGGCCGGCGCGCCGGACGGGGTAGGCAGCGGCCGCGGCCCGATGTTCGACTCCTCGGGGTCGGCGAGATTCACCGCCACCCGCGTCTGGCCCTTGCCGCTGACCAGCGTGTACACGCCCACCTCGTCCGTCTCGGTGAAGCTCACCACGCCCCGGGTGATCGGCGCCTTCACGGTGCGGCCGCTGGGCGTGGTCACCGTCACGCTGCTCACGCCGTGCTCCACCGGCAGCAGGATCGGCTGGCCGGCGGCCAGCTGGAGGCTGGCCTGGTCCACGCCGGAGGGGTGCAGCCAGCGCAGCGTGTTGGACAGGATCAGCGGGAAGGCGACACGCAGCGGGAAGTCGGTCTTGAACAGGTCGAACCCGACGAACACCGCCTTGCGGTCGGGCTCCTCCAGGGCGTAGATGAGCGGTCCGCCGCGCGCATCCACCAGCGCCCGGCCGGCCGTCAGCGGCCGGATCCGCATGGCTTCCTCGATGGCCACCCGCGAGAAGTCCACGTGGCGCATGACCGGATGGGCCCGGTCCCAGTCCATGATCGCCGGCCGCTCCATGCGGCCCAGGGCCTCGAGGGGCACGTCGCCGGGGACGGTGTTGACGAACACGAAGCGCCCGGGACCCACCCGCGACGGGGTCACCGAATCCAGGACGACGACGTCGGCCTCCTCCATGCCGCCCAGGTACTGGTCCGGGGTGCGGACCTCCAGGGCCACCAGCGGATCGGTCCTCAGCACCTTCTCGAGGAAGAGGTTGCCGGGGCTCACCAGGAGCACGGCGATCTTCCGCGGCGGGGGAACCACCGCCCAGGCCGAGTTGTCGGTCGAGAGGTCGTCGCGGACGTCCAGGCTGGCCCGCACCACGCCGCCGCCGCTGTGGGTGAAGGGCAGGATCACCGAGCGGCGCACGCTGGGCTCCAGGGTCAGCGAGCGCTCGGCGATGACGGTGCCGTCCACGTCCAGGGTGAAGGTGAAGGTCTGGGGCTCGGCGGAGTAGTTCACCAGCGAGGCGAAGGCCTGGTACTCGAAGGAGCCGTAGTACGTCTTGCGGATGGCCAGGCTGGTGATGCCCACGTTCCGGCCGCCCTGACCCACGCCGACCCAGCGGATGCGGGGGTCGCGCAGCTCCTCGGAGGGCGGCAGGGCGAACGCGGCGTCGGTGAAGACGTGGATCTCGGCCCGGGGATCGGTCCCCACCAGCGCCCGGGCGACGCGGATGGCCTCCGGGAGCCGGTTGGGCAGGTCGCGCGCCGAGGCCGCCCGGATGGCGGCCACAGCTCGCTCCCGATCCCGCGACAGCGGCGCCAGCACCCGGGCCTGGACCCCGGCCTCCACCACCATCACCTCGGCCCCCTCGCCGAGCCGGTTGACGAGCGCGGCGGCCTGGGCCCGCGCCTGGCCGAACCGCGTGCCGCTCACGTCCCGCGCCTTCATCGACGCGGACGTGTCGAGCACGACCACCACCTTGCGGGCGCCCTGCCCCATGATGGTCACCGCGGGCCGGGCCAGGGCCAGCGTCAGCGCCAGCAGGGCCAGGATCTGCAGGAGCAGCAGCGGGTCCCGCTGCAGGCGCTGGAAGAACGCCGAGGCCTCCCGGTCGCGGAGGGAGGAGCCCCACAGCAGCAGGCTGGGCACCGTGTACTCCCGCCGGCGGACCTTGAGGAAGTAGAGGAGGACCAGCGGGACCGAGAGCGCGAACGCGATCAGCGCGAGGGGGCTGAGGAACGTCATTGCAACACCAGTCCACGCAGCTGAGAAAGCAGGAACTCGTCGAACGGCACGTCGGTCGTCACCCGCCGGTAGCCGATCTCGCGGGCGTGGCAGAACCCTTCGACCCGGTCGAGGAACTCGTGCAGGCGCTGCCGGTACTCGCGCAGGGCCTCGCCGTCCACGGTGACTTCCCGGACCTCACCCGTCTCGCTGTCGGTGAGCCGGAGGTCGCCACGCACGGGGGGGTTCAACTCCTCGGCCGCCAGCAGGTGGATGACGTGCAGCTCGAAGCGCCGCTCGAGCAGCGACCGCACACCGGCCTCCCACCCGCCCGGATCCAGCAGGTCGGAGATGATGACGGCCAGCCCGGGCTCGCGGGCGCGGCGGGCGTACGCGGCCAGTCCCTCGTTGAGCCCGGTGCTCCCGCGCGGCGTCAGCGCCGCGAGAAACTCCATCAAGGCCGGAAACTGACCGCGGCCCCGGGTCGGCGGCCAGCCCTCGGCCAGGCGGTCGCGGACCACGCCGAGGCCCACCCGCTCGAGGTTCACCAGGCCCACGAAGGCCAGGGCGCCGGCCAGGCGGACGGCGTACTCGAGCTTGCTGGGCGACCCGAACCCCATGGAGCGGGAGGCGTCCACGAGCAGGTGCAGGCAGAGGTCCTCCTCGTCCACGAACAGCTTGACGTGCAGCCGGTCCAGCCGGCCGAAGATGTTCCAGTCGACGTAGCGGAGGTCGTCGCCGATACCGTAGGGGCGGTAGTCGGAGAACTCGACGCTCTGACCCTTCCGGGGGCTCCGCCGCTCCCCCTTCACCCGGCCGCGGAACGTCCGGCGCGAGGCGAGGGTCAGCCGCTCGAGCTGCGCCAGGAACTCCGGCGTGAAGAACGCCTTCCGGGTCCCGATGGCCACGACGCTCAGCGCTCGTCCAGGGACTGGAAGTAGTCGCGGATCTGCCCGTGGTAGTCGCGCGGGACGTGCTCGCGGGCCAGGGCGTCCTCCATCGCCTTGCGATACTGGCCGATCACGCCGAGGTAGGACAGCCGTGAGGGCATCGGGCCCCCCCGGCCGGTCATGTTGGTGTCGTACGCCTCCTTGCGTCCGCGCCGGGACTCACCCTCGACGCCGACGTCATAGGGCCGGGCCTGCAGCCGCCGGGTGGCCTCGCCCTTGGGGTTGGGGCTCTTGCCCTTGCCCGGCATCAACCCCTCGCCCTCGCCGAAGTCCTGGTCGTCGGGGCCGGCCCCCTCGCCGCCCCGCCCGCCGTCACGCTCACCGCCTCGGCCCCGCTCGCCCTCGCGTCCGCCGCGCAGGCTCCGGCCCGAGCGCTGAGCCTCCTCCATCGCCCGGAGCTTGTTCAGGGCCTTCTCCATCGCCTCTAGGGCCTTGTCCGGCTGGCCGTGCTCGAGCGCCTCCATGCCCTCGGCGACGTCCGGTTGCCAGCCGCCCCCGTCCTTGCGCCCCAGGCGCTCCATCTCCTGTAGGAGCTCGCGGAGCTTGTCGGGCGAGATCTGGTCCGGGCGCAGTCCACCGGCGAGCGACTTCGACTTCCGGAAGATCATCCGGTACTGGCTCGTGGTGAAGTCGGACTGCAGATCGGGCAACCGGTCGACCTGCTCGAGCAGGCGCAGGCGTTCGTCCCCCTTCTTGAGAAACGAGTTGAAGTCCGGCCGCTGCGTCGCCAGCGAGGTGTCCTTGAAAACGGCGGAGCGGTCACCGGCGGTGGGGGCGGCCCCACTCGCGCCGCGCGGCATCCAGTCGCGCTCCTCGAATGCGGGCGCCCTCGGCGTGGTGCGCGGCGTCGCGCGCCGGTCCTCGCTCAGCATCCCGGTCTCGGCACGCTCGTGGGTCTCCTCCTGCTCGGCCGAAGGCGACAGGTCGGGCAGGCGGCCGGCCGGCAGCGGCACCGGCGGGGCCAGCCACAGCGCCAGCACGCCGAGGACCGGCAGCGGCAACCAGCGGGTCTCGCGGGGCCACAGGCGGCGGACCGCCCGGCGGGGACTGAGCGAGGCCACGCGGGCGCTCGCGTCGGCGACGAGCGCCTCCACCAGCGCCGGCCGGTC
>DATLZL010000499.1:0-4327 GCA_035574035.1 Binatia bacterium
CCTCGACCAGTTCGGGGTTCCCGCCGACGCGAGTGGTCACCACCGGCAGGCCGGTAGCCATCGCTTCCAGGATCGTGTTGGAGATTCCTTCACCCAGGGACGCCAGCGCGAACACGTCCATCAAGCGCAGGAGTTCCGGGACGTCACCGCGCTCGCCGGCGAAAGTGACCCGGCCCGGCGTGAGCGACGCCGCCAGGGTCTCGAGCTCCCGGCGGCACGGGCCGTCGCCGACGATGAGAAGCCGGGCGCCGGGGTGGTCGCCCGCGAGCCGCCCAAAGGCCTGGATCAGTCCCGCGTGGTCCTTGACCGGGTCGAGACGGCCGACGGTTCCGACGACCGGCTCGTGGAGATCGAGGCCGAACGGCCGCCCCCACGGGGTGTCGGCGGGAAAGAAGCGGGACGTGTCCACGCCGTTGTAGATCCGGGTGACCTTCGCGGTCGGCACGCCGACGTGCTCCACCAGCCACCGGCGGAGGTCGTCGGACACCGTCACGAATCTGCTCACCAGCGGGGCCAGGCGGCGCCGCCACCGCCGGCGCGGGTGGAGACCGTCGGGATCGCCAGCGTCACGACCGTGCTCGCCGTGGACGACGGTGCGCACGCCGGCCAGCCGGGCCGCCACCACCGCGCCGAAGGTGGCCCAGTTGCGCGAGTGCACGATGTCCGGCCGCAGCCGGCGGAGCAGCGCGGCCAGCCTGCCGATCGTCCGCGGATCCACGCCCGGGCGCTTGTCGAGGGTGTGGACCGGCGTCCCGGCCGGCAAGCGGGCGGCCAGAGTAATGGTGGGTGTCAGGGTGACGACCGTGTGACGGAACCGGTCAGCCAGGCCGTTGACCAGGTTGACCACGCCGTTCTCGGTCCCCCCGACGCCGAGCGAATTCACCACGTGGACGATGTGAAGGCCCTGACGGCTCACGGCCGGCCGCCTTCCTTGATCGCGAGGATCAGCGTATACGGCGTCGCCACGTGGCCGAGCCACCGCAGCACGGAGAAGCGGCGGACCGCCGCGACGACCCCCCGGGCCAGCCGCCCCTTGCGGGTGAGGTCCATCACGTCGAAGCGGTCGTGGGCCCGCAGACCACGGCTGCGCAGGGCCGCCTGCAGCCGGTAGAAGGTGAACCAGTTGACCGCCGGGTAGACGGCGTGCCGGACCAGCTCGGGGCGGGTCGTGACGGCCAGGCGCTCGCAGCGCCGCTTGAGCGGGTGCGGATACCAGCTGTAGAGGGGGAGCGAGAACTCGTGCTGGACCGGGCAGAGCACGTTGGTCGTGCTGAGGAGCAGAACGCCGCCGCACCGCAGGACCCGGGCGAACTCGTCCAGACAGGTAGTCCAGTCGGCCACGTGCTCCAGGAGCTCGAGAACCAGGCACACGTCGATGCTGTCGTCCGGCCACGGCAGCTGGGTGGCCGATCCGACGCGGAAGTCGACCTCGTGACCGGCCTCGCGCGCCCGCCGTCTGGCGACGGCCACCAGGTCCGCGCTGACGTCGAGGCCGTGCACCCGGTGTCCCAGGCCGGCCCAGATGAGGCTCTGCGCGCCGGCGCCGCACCCCACGTCGGCGACGTCCAGGGGACGGGAGCCGTCGACGAACCGGAGGACCAGGTCGCGGGCGGCGAGAAACGTGCGGAGCGTCTCCGGGCGGGCGTGGCGGTCGGCGTAGTACCGGAGGAACTCCTCCCGGGTGCCGTGGTTCCAGGACGACGTGCTCACCGGTCCCACCACGTCCGGCACCACAGCTCGAAGCAGACCAGCGACCAGAGCTGGGGGGACCAGTCGCGACGACCCCTCTGGTGCTCGTCGAGCATGGCCGCGACGGCCTCGGGTCGCACGAGGCCGCGCTGGCGGGCCCTCGGGTCCGTCAGCAGGCTGGTCGCCCACTCCCGCAGCTCGCCCCGGAACCAGCGGGCCAGCGGGACGCCGAATCCCATCTTCGGTCGCTCCAGTACCTCGGATGGCAGATCGGGCACCATGGCCTGCTTGAGGATGTACTTGCCGGCCCCGGCGCGGACCTTGAGTTCGGGGGGGATCGTGGCGGCGAACTCGAGCAGGACGTGGTCCAGCAACGGCACCCGGCTCTCGAGCGAGGCCAGCATGCTCGTCCGGTCCACCTTGGTCAGGATGTCTTCTGGCAGGTAGTGGTGGGTGTCGATGTACTGGAGGACCGAGAGGTAGTCTCGGGCGCCGGCGGCGGCCGCCAAACGACGGTACGCCTCGAGGTCGGGATCAGGCTCGACACCGGCCAGCGCGTCGGCCGTCAGCAGGCGGCGGAGGGTCGCCGCCCGCTGGAACGTCATCAGGCTGAAGTAGCGCGTGAGCGGAGTCGCGCCGAGCAAGGCGAGGAGACCCTTGCCGCGCGTGCCTTCGGGCAGGCAGGCGGCGGCGAACCGGGCGAGCGGCTTCACCAGCGCCAGCGGCGACAGGTCGACCCGACGCGAGAGGCGCAGCGCCCGGAGGTATCGGCGGTAGCCGGCGAAGGCCTCGTCACCGCCGTCGCCGGACAGGGCGACGGTGACGTGGTCGCGGGTGATCCGGGAGACGCAGTAGGTGGGGACCACCGAGGCGTCGGCGAACGGCTCGTCGAGCTGCCAGGCCAGCCGGGGCAGGACCTCGACCACGTCGGGCTTGACGATCATCTCGTAGTGGTCGGTGCCGTGCCGCCGGGCCACGAGCCGGGCGTAGGCCAGCTCGTCGAAGTCCGCCTCGTCGAAGCCGATCGAGAAGGTCTTGACCGGCGTCGCCGACGCGCGGGCCATGAACGCGACCACCGTGCTGGAGTCCACGCCGCCGCTGAGGAAGGCCCCCAGCGGGACGTCGGCCACCATGTGGAGCCGGACGGTCTCCGCGAGGAGCGCGCGGAGCCGTTCGACCCACTCCGCCTCGCTCACCGAGTAGTCCGGACTCAGGCCGAGCCTCCAGTAGCGGTGGACCTCGACGCGCCCGGTGTCGAGCGAGCCCACGAGGTACGAGGCCGGCGGCAGCTTGCGGACGGCCCGGAAGATGGTCCGGGGCGCCGGCACGAACAGGTGGACGAAGTAGTCGCGGAGGGCTTCGCGGTCGAGGTCGCGGCGGACCTCGCGGTCCTGCAACAGGGCTTTGGGCTCGGACCCGAACCGCAAGGTGCGGCCGTCCCAGCCGTAGACCAGCGGCTTGATCCCCACGCGGTCGCGGGCGAGCAGGATCTGGCGCCGGCGGCCATCCCAGATCGCGAACGCGAACATCCCGCGGAGCCGTTGCAGGACGTCGACACCCCAGGTCTCGTAACCCCTCAGCACGACCTCGGTGTCGGAGGCGGTGGAGAACCGGCAGCCGTGCGCAGTCAGTTCGCTGCGGAGTTCGCGGTAGTTGTACACCTCGCCGTTGTAGGTGATCCAGACCCGGCGGTCGTCGGAGGCCATCGGCTGACCCCCCGCCGCCAGATCGATGATGCTCAGGCGGCGATGGCCCAGGCCGACGGGACCGTCGACGTGGAACCCTTCCCCGTCGGGACCTCGGTGCGCCAGGACCCGCGTCATCGCCACGAGCGTCGCCCGGTCGGCCGCGCGGCCGTCGAAGTGCACCAGACCGGCGATTCCGCACATCGTGTTACCAGCCCGGCCGGGTGAGGAAGCGGACCGGAACGGCCGCCGGTGTCGCATGTCTGGCGGGGGCGGAGACGGTCGCCGCTTCAGGCTCGGTCACCAACCGCCTGAGCACGATGGCGACCGCCACCAGGAAGTAGAACAGGTCGAAGTAGGCCAGGTTCAGGAAGATCCCGCTGGCCAGGAAGCCGATCACGCTCGCCTGGATCATCGCGGCGTAGTCGGCCGCCCACCCGGCGCCCGGCCGACGCCTCGCCATCCGGCTGACCGACCGCAGCGAGACGAACAGGAACACCACCAGCGTGGCAAAGAGCGCCAGCCCGGTGAAGCCGTGCTCGCCCAGAATCTGAAAGTAAACGCTGTGAGCGTTGTAAGTCTTGAAAGTCCAGTCCGGGGCGTACCGGGCCCAGATCTCGGGCTGGGGGAACACGCGGAATCCGCCGCCCAGGACGGGGTAATCGAGCGCCACGTTCCAACCGATGTTCCAGGCGGCGATCCTGGCCAGGGCGGACCCGTCCGTCTCGTACTCGGCGATGGTCGCCATCCGGTCGAACCACTGCTCGGGCAAGAAGGACGCAAAGCCGAGCGCCATGGCCAGGATCAGGCCCACCAGGCGGACCCGCCACCGCGACTGGAGGATGAGGACGGAGAGCACAGCGCCCAGACCGACCAGGCCGCCGCGCGAGTACGTGAGCACCACCGAGACGATCGAGAGGCCGAAGATGGCCTGGAGGACCAGCCGCCGCCAG
>DATLZL010000500.1:0-2375 GCA_035574035.1 Binatia bacterium
CCCGCCGCACCGCCGGATGGCGCAGGTCGGCCGCCGGCGCCACCACGAGCCCCAGCCGGGCCAGCGTCGGCAGCTGCACGGCCAGCTGGGCCAGGCCGCCGGCCAGCACGCCGAGCGCCAGCGCCAGGATCGGCGGCTGCAGCCGCCGGGCGAGGACGAGGACGGCGGCGATCATCCCGAGGTTGAGCAGGGCCGGGCCCAGCGCGGCGGCGAAGAACCGCCCGTGGGTGTGCAGGACGCCCATGGCCAGCGCCGCCACACCGACCAGCAGCAGGTAGGGGAACATCACCCGCGTGAGCAGCACGGCCAGCGCCGCCTGCCCGGGGTCGGCGGCGAAGCCTGGGGCGATCATTCTCACCAGCCACGGTGCGGCCGCCATCCCGGCCGCGGTGGTGACGACCAGCGCCAGCAGCCCGGCCCCCAGCACCGCACGTAGCATCCGCAGGAAGTCGTCCCGGGGGCGCGTGGCGGCGTACTCGCTCAGCACCGGGACCACGGCCGTGGACAGCGCCCCCTCGGCCAGCAGCCGGCGCAGGATGTTGGGGATGCGGAAGGCGACGAAGAAGGCGTCGGTGATGGGGCCGGCGCCGTAGACCAGTGCCACCAGCATGTCGCGCGCGAAGCCCAGCACGCGCGAGATCAGCGTGGCGCCGCCGATGGAGCCCAGCGCCCGGACGACCTGGCGCTCGGTGCTCACGGGGCGAAACGGCTGGAAATCGCGCCGCCGATCGGGCATGATCGGGGCCGATCACCGTCGGCAGGAGGAGCAGGACGTTGGCGAACACGAAGTCGGCCGTCAAGCGGATGCGGCAGAACGCCAAGCGCCGCGCCCGCAACCGGACCATCCGTTCGCGGGTTCGGACCGTCGTCAAGACCGCCCGGACCGCCCTGGCCTCGGGCGCCGACAACGCCCGCGAGGCCGTGGTGGCCGCCATCCGGGTCCTGGACAAGGCGGTCACCAAGGGCGTGCTCCACCCCAACACCGCCGCCCGCAAGAAGTCCGCGCTGGCTCGCCGGCTCGGCACGGCCCGCTAGGCAGCCCACGCCGGCCCGCGCGGAGGCGGCCATCCGCCTCACTCGGCGGCCAGCGCGCGCAGCAGCGCGACGGCGCCGCTCACGAGGCGCCGCCCGGCTTCGGCACCGAAGAGGTTCGCACACGCCACGTAGCTCGAGCCGGCGGCGGCCTCCGGCGTCAGGAAGTAGCCCAGGTAATCGTTGGTCAGGCCGGCGATGAAGACGCGCGGCCAGGGCGGACTCGATCCGCGCCGGATCGCCTGGCCCAGCGCCGACTGCAACTCGCCGGGGACCGTGACCCAGGCCGCCTCGCCCGCCGCTGCGGCCACGAGCTCGGCGTCGCCCCGTAGGAGGCCGTCGAGCGGCAGCGCCAGCGCTCCCGGGACCCACCGCCCCAGACAGCCGCGCAGCGACAGGCGGGGTGCGCCGAGCTGCACGCGCGCGGCTCGCGCGACCAGCCGCGGTCGGGACTCGGTACGGATCTCCCGCCAGGCGGACACCACCGCGCCGGCGAGGGTCCGGGCGGCGGCCTCGGCCTCCTCGGCCCCGTGCCGGGCCGGGCTGACGTCGCCGACGGCACCGTTGACGAACAGCGCCGGGATGCCGAGCTCGCGCTCGATCCGCCGTGCGGCCAGGCCCATGACGTCGCCGCTGAGGCGGAGGTTGCGGGCGCTCAGCATCGTGCCGTGGATCGCGTAGTTCCAGACGACCGCCAGCGGCCGCCCGTTCTCGGTGGTGATCTTCAGGACGGCGAGCGACTGGTCGACCGGCTCCTCGAGTCGGCCGACGGTCAGCGCCGGGCCGGCCGCGAGACTCGACCCCAGCCGGGCCGGCCGCTTGTCCCGCTCCGCCCGTCGCACCGCCTCCACCAGCGCGCCGACGATCGCCCCGCGCACGTCGGCATCGAGGCGGTCCACCGCCAGCATCCCCAACATCCCGGCGTCGAGGAAGGCTCCGGGACCGGAGTGGGTATGCGACGCCGAGAGCAGGAGGCGGCCCGGCGCCAGCCCGGCGTCGGCCAGCGCCTGCGCGACGCGCTCGGTGAAGTCGCGGTCGACGGCGACCACGTCGGCGGCCAGCCACACCAGGCGCGCCCGCGACGTCTCCAGCACGAGCGCGCGGGCGCGGAGATCGTCCAGGCGGCCCTCGTGAGGCTTGAACCAGAAGGCGTGCGGGTGACGGTCGAGCAGATCGGGCGGGAGCAGCCGCCGGGCCAGCGCCCCGTAACCCGCCAGCGGTGTCCCGGCGGGAACCGGCAGCGTCACCGACGCCGCGCCCGCCCGCAGCCCGTCCTGGCCGGGGGCCGGGGCAGCGAGGAGGACGAGGACGGCGACCAGCGGGCCCGCGACCAGAGCGGGACG
>DATLZL010000501.1:0-3780 GCA_035574035.1 Binatia bacterium
CGGGGGGCTGGTGGCGACCTTCCGGGAGGACGGTCCGGCCAAGACGGTGATCGACACCCTGGCCCTGCGTGTGGTCGGCGGGCTCTTCGAGTACTCGGAATCGCCGCGGGAGACCGAGGTCCGGGGCGAGCCGCCGCACGAGGTGGCCCTGTTCGTCACCCGCCCGGTCACGCCGAACCTGAGCGTCTATGTCGAACTGGAGTACGAGCCGAAGGCGGTGGAGTTCTCGCGGGGGCGCGGCTTCTTCGAGACCGAGCACCGGTTCGGGCTGGGCAAGGAAGCCTTCTTCATGTGGAACCTCGGCTGGCTGCTGGGCGCGGCCGGCGCCCCGACCATGGAGATGGGCGGCCAGACGATGGTGGGCGAGCACGGGAAGTTCACGCTGCACGGCCCCTTGCTGATGGCCGGCAAGATCGACCCCAGCACCAACTTCTCCTACCCGACCAACCGGCAGATGCTGGAGGACACCGAGCTCGAAATCGAGAAAGAGCCCGGCGGGGACCGCGGCGAGGTCCACCGGCTGCCGGTGGTGCCGTACGCCTTCGCCTCCAAGTTCTTCGGGCTGTTCAAGAACCGCCGCCAGCGCGAGCCGCTGCTGGTCACCGACCAGGTCATGTACAACACGCCCGGCTCGCCGGGCGCCGACTTCCACGCCATGGTCAACGACGTCGTCCTCGCCCAAGCCGGCTTTCTGCGGGAGCACGAAGGGTTCAACACCTACGGCGTGCTGCGCGTCGACCTGCTCGACCGCCGGGCGCTGGCCTTCAACGTCTCGGCGCTCCTGAACTGGGGCTTCGGGGTGGCCCGGGGACCGGACCCCGAGGACTCCCACCGTCCCGGCGACCAGCGTCTGGACCGGCTCCGGTGGGGCCTGGCCGCCAACCTCCGCTGGCGGCAGTGGGACGTCTACTGCGCGCTCGTGTTCGACCGCCTGTACGGCCTGCCCGGGGCGTTGCGCCGGGACTTCGACCGCGACGCCGCCGGACTGACCCTGGCGGTCGACTACCTGGTGCACGAGACGGTCATGCTGTCGGGCCGGTTCGACCAGCTCTGGGCCGGTGGACTCCGGGACGACCGGCGTGACGGGACCGTGCTGTCGCTGCAGGCCAGGTTCTACCCGTGGCAGAACATCGCCTTCTTCATCCGTGACAGCGTGAACCTCCGCGGCTTCGTGGAGGACAACCCGCTCCGCAACTGGCGGAACCAGCTCGTCGTCGGGATCGACTGGGATTTCTGAGGAGGTCGCGATGAGCCCTCACGTCCGCGTCGCGCTCGTCGCCGCCACGTCCGCGCTCGCCATGCTCGTCCTCTGGGGGCCGAGCCCGCCCTCGAGCCGGGCCAACGGGGAGCGCGACGAGGAGACGGGCGGCCACGCCCATGTCCCGGCGCCGCTCGAGTACGCCGACGCCCACGTCCCGCCGAGCGTGTGGACCGACCCGGCCATGATCGCCCGTGGCCGGGAGATCTACACCGCGAGATGCGCCGTCTGTCACGGCGACAGCGGCGACGGCAGGGGGCCGGCCGGGCAGGCGCTGCCGCTCAAGCCGCCGGACTTCCGCGACCGGGCCGGCGTGGCCGAGATGCGCGACAACTACTGGTTCTGGCGCGTGAGCGAGGGCGGTCAGGTGGAACCGTTCAAGGGGCGGGGGTCGGCGATGCCGCCCTGGAAGGGCGAGCTCTCGGTGGAGGACCGGTGGGCCGTCATGGCCTACCAGCACACGTTCTCGGGCCACGACGGGCCGCACGTCCCCTGGGAGCACCCGGAGAGCGTGGCCGTGGGCCGCGACATCTACGCCATGGCCTGTCTGGCCTGCCACGGCGCCGACGGCCGGGGCGACGGCTCGGTCGGGCCGATGCTGTCGCCCCGCCGCGCGCCGCAGCCGCGCGACTTCACCGGCGCCGAGTTCAAGTTCCGATCTACCCCGTCGGGCCAGCTGCCCACCACGGCCGACCTCTTCCGGACGGTGACCGAGGGGATCCGCAGCCCGGGCGGCCCGATGACGATCGGGCTCCACGGCCACCGGATCATGCCGGCCTTCCGCCACATGCCGGAGGAGCAGCGCCTGGAGGTGGTCGAGTACGTCAAGAGCCTCAACCGGGGCTTCTGGGACCGGACCGGGGTGAGGTCGGTCGTCGTGCCGCCGCCGCCGCCGGCCACCGCCGAGCGCCTGGCGCGCGGCCGCCAGCTCTACGCCGATGCTGAGTGTCTGGCCTGCCACGGCGCCGGCGGCCGCGGCGACGGACCCTCGGCGCCCACGCTCCGGGACAGCCGCGGGTTGCCGATCGCCGCCACCGACCTCACCCGACCCGAACGGTTCAAGAACGGTCGTCGACCGGACGACGTCTACCGCACGCTGATGACCGGCCTGGCCGGCACGCCGATGCCCTCGTACGCCGACGCCCTGGACCCGGACCAGGCGTGGGACCTCGTGCATTTCGTGCTGTCGCTGTCGGACGCCCGTCGGGCCGCGGACGGGCACACGACGCCGGCACCGCCCGGCGAAGGAGGGAGTCGATGAGAGCTGTTCTGGCCGGGCTCGGGGTGGGCCTGATCTCGCTCGGATCGCCGGTCGCCGCCGACGAAGCGCCGATCGCGGGAACCGTGAAGGCGGTCGACATGGCGGCGCGCACTCTCACGCTGCGGACGTCCGCCGGGGGGAAGACGCGCGAGGTGGTCGTGCACCTCGGGCCCGGCGTCAGGATCGTGAGGTTCGTCCGGGCCGGCGAGCCGGGCAAGGGCGGTTTCGTGGAGCAGCCGCTGGCGCTGACGGACCTGAGAGCCGGGTGGGTCGTGAGCGTCGAGGCCAGGCACGAGGGTCATCGCGAGGTCGCCGAGCGGGTGACGGTCGTGATCGAGCGGTGATCACGCCCTCGCGGCGACGAGCGCGTATCCGGCCGCCGCGAGCACCCACGCCGGGAGGGCGCCGAGAAGGCCGAGGCGCCAGCAGGCGCTCGGGGCGAGGCTACCCGCGCCCTCGCTCGCCCGCCGGAGCCACCCTTCGGAGGCGATCGCGCCGATCAGCCCGGTCGAGGCCGAGAGGATCCAGGCCGTGGCCGGCACGAGACCGGGACGGGGTCGGGCCGTCGGCCCGAGCAGGGCCAGGAACACGACGAGCCAGGCGGGGACGAGGGCGGCGAAGCCGAGCCCCCAGTAGACGTGCGGGTCGCGGTCGGCGCCGGCGGTGCCCAGGCGGCCGACCGCCGCCCGCGTGGTGACCGCGCCGAGCAGTGCGAGCAGGATGGACGTTCCGATCGCCAGCATCGAGCCCTCCGGCGGCCGGGGTCACACTATAGCGCGCTCGCGATCGCCGGCTCGCCGCGCCGGACGTCGGGCCGACCCCGGCGCGACGGTCGAAGGGCAGCTGTGACGCTCCGGCAACCCGTCGAGGCCCGGCGGGTCAGAGCGCACCGAACTCGGCGCCGAGCAGGCGGAGGACGGTCAGCGGCAGGGCGCTGGTGAACTCGTAGCCCCCCGCCGCCGGCCCGGTCACCGAGGCCGTGATCACCCCGAAGTACCGGTCGTCCACGTAGAAGACGAAGGCGGCGGTCCGGCTCACCGGCCGCGAGGCGAGCCGGTGGCCCGGACCGGCGAACGTCTCGTACCGGTTGTCGCCCGATCCGGTCTTGCCGCCGATGACCGCCGGGGTGCCGTCCAGCCGGCGGAATGCCCCGGCCGCGCGCCGGGCGGTGCCCCGCTCCACCGCCTCGGCCAGCACGCGCCGGAGCGCACGGGCCACCGCGGCCGGCAGCACCCGCTCGCCGCGCTCCGGCTCCGCCTCG
>DATLZL010000502.1:0-2229 GCA_035574035.1 Binatia bacterium
CCGAGCGCCCTCCGGTCCGGCGCGCTGGAACGCCGATCCCGAGGACGTCCAGCGGGCCGTCGCCAAGCTCGTCCTCACCCTGGTCGAGTTCCTCCGCAAGCTCTTCGAGCGGCAGGCGCTCCGGAGGATGGAAGCGCGGACGCTGACGCCGGCCGAGATCGAGGCCCTCGGTCTGGCACTCATGCGCCTGGAGGAGACGGTTCACGATCTGGCTCGACGGTTCGACCTCAGACCGGAGGAGCTGAACCTCGACCTGGGACCGCTCGGCCGTCTCGCCTGACACGCCGCGAGAGTCCCTCCGTGCCCACTCGCGGAAGGAAAGTTCACAGTCGTCGCGGTGCCGGCGTAGGCCGCCGCCGCGTCAGGGCGCGAGCCGGCACGTGGCCAGGCGATTGCACACTCGGCCGTGCTTCCGGTGCGGTCGCGCAACGCGTGGAGCGAAGAGGGGCCCATGCAACATCTGGCGTCGCTCGATGAGCTCCAGGCGCGAGGGAGAATGACCTGGCAACAGCGTGCGGCCGGTTGGGTCGCCGAGCCCGACGAGGTGGTCGGCGCGCTGTCCCGGGCGGGATTCGAAGAGGTCAAGCGCGAGGTGGCTCGCCCCGCCGGCGCCCGGCCGGCGGCGTCTGGCAGGGTCTCAACCCGGTGACCGGCGCCGTGGCGTCGGCGATCTGGGTGAACGCCGCCGGCGGCCAGCCGCTCCTGTTCATCGACATCGACGGCACGCCGTTCACCGGCTGAGGAGAGGGCGGTGAACGAGTGGTGGTCGATCGACGACGAGATCCTGGCCTGTCTGGCCGTGCAGCCGTGGATGACACCGGCGGAGATCGCCGGCAAGCTCGGGCTTACGCCCGAGGCCGCCGCTTCCCTGCTCGCGCTGCTGGCCGCCGAGGGCCGGGTGCGCATCCGGATGGTGGAGCGGGCGGACCGCCCCCGCGTCGCCTAGAAGCCGGCGTTTGTCCTCGGCCCGCCCCGGGGCCGCCCGCATGCGCCGCCCGGCCGGCGGTCCTCCGGAGCCGGCGGAGAGGTAGTACACTGACGTCCGCCGTTGACTCTCCACCGGAGGGAGGACCCATGCGTAGCTCGGTCTTTCGCCGTCTGCCGGCCGCCGTCCTCGCGGCGATGCTGCTGACCGGCAGCGCCGGCGCCGTCGCCCCCGGGGACAAGGCCCCGGACTTCACCCTGCCGGCGGCCGGGCGCGAGCAGCCGGTGAAGCTCGCCGATCTGCTCGGCAAGGGCCCGGTCGTCGTCTACACGTTCATCCAGGCCTTCACCCCGGCCTGAACGCGGGAGATCCTGGACTTCGACGCGGCCCTGCCGCAGTTCGAGGCCCAGGGCGCCCAGGTCGTGGGCGTGAGCGCCGACCACGTGGCCACGCTGAACAGCTTCGTGAAGCAGAACAACGTCAAGCACCTGCTGCTCGCCGACTTCCGCCGCCAGATGCTGCCGGCCTGGGGGGCGATGGAGACCAACGAGGCCAGTCCCATCTACCGCTACGCCCGGCGGGCCTACTTCATCCTCGACCGGAACGGGGTCGTCCGCTGGGCCAAGGTCCAGCCGAATCCGCTGGACCTGCTGAAGCCGGAGGAGGTCCTGGCGGCGCTCAAGGCCTCGGGCGCGTCATGAAGGGATCCCTCGCCGCCGTCGCCGCCGGGCTCGTCCTGGCCGCGACGGCGGCCGCCGCCACGCCGGACTGGGGCGCGCTCGACTTCCAGCCCTACGAGCCCCCGAAGCCCGCGCCGGCGTTCGCCCTGCCCGACCTCGACGGGCGCCTGCACCGGCTCGAGGAACTGCGCGGCAAGACCGTCCTCCTGTTCTTCTGGGCCACCTGGTGACCCACCTGCCGGTCGGAGTTGCCGACCGTCAACGAGCTCTACCAGGCGCTGCGGCCGAAGGGGCTGGAGGTCCGCCTGATCGCGTTCCGGGAGGACGCCGCGCGCGTGCGCCGCACCGTCCGCGAGCGGGGCTACGTGGCCCCGGTGCTGCTCGACGCCTCCGGTGACGTGACCGGACGGCTCTATGGGGTCTGGGGGCCGCCGACCGTGTACCTGGTGGACCGCGAGGGCCGGCTGATCGCCCGCGGAGTGGGTCCGCGCGACTGGACCGCCCCGGCCGCGCGCCGCCTGCTCGAGAGCCTGCTGGCGCGCTAGACGGTCCGCGAACGCGGTCGCTACGCCGCGGCACCGGAGCGGCGGCGCCGGCCCTGGCCGGCCGCGCGCCGAGCGCCGC
>DATLZL010000503.1:0-3238 GCA_035574035.1 Binatia bacterium
CAGCGGCCGCCGTGGTCGAGCCGGCCGGTCGCCGTCCGCCGGCCCGAGCCCCCGCCCATGACGAAGAACCGCAGCGGCGCCGGCTCGGGCCGGGCGTCGGGCAGGCCCTTGAGCGCGCGGTCGAAGAAGGCCAGGCGCTCCTCGTTGTGCTCGATCGCCGCCTCGCGACCGAAGTCCACGTCCCCGGCGTGCGTCTGTCCCAGCGGGGCGACGCCGTGGATCCAGGGCCCCATGACGGCGGTGATCGGCCCGCGCTTGCGGGCCGAGAGCCCGACGAAGTTCTCCAGGTTGGCGCGGGTGTAGGAGTCGTACCAGCCCGACAGCAGGACGACGGGGCAGTCGGGCATCGCGTCCCAGTGCCGCGCGATGTCGAACCCCGGCTGCTGCCAGAACTCGTCGTCGTCGCCCCGGGTGGCGATGTCGAACGCCCACGCCTCGTAGGCCGGGATGAGGGCCAGCGGCGAGTGGCCGCGCTTGAGCGGCATCCGCGTGAGCCACTCGCGCACGTTGACCGACGCCAGCGCGCGCTCGACGGTCGGGTCCGCCTTGGCCTCCCGGCTCTTGGCGCCCTGCCAGAAGGCCCAGCAGAGGAAGCGCATCTCGAAGGCGCCGTTGTGGCGCACGGTCGAGGACCAGGCGTCCGAGCCCGCCTCGTCCACCCACATCGCGCGCAGGTGCGGCGGGCCCTGGGTGGCGGCGGCCAGCTGGGTCCAGCCGGCGTAGGAGAGCCCCAGCGTGCCGACCTGACCGTCGCACCACGGCTGGCGGGCGACCCACTCGACCGTGTCGTAGCCGTCGGTCGCCTCCTGGGCCAGGAAGCCGAACGTCCCTTCGGAGCGGTAGCGGCCCCGCACGTCCTGGATGACGACCACGTAGCCGCGCTCGGCGTACCAGACCCCGTTGAGCTCGACCCGCTCGGGGTGGTCCTTGGAATAGGGGGTGCGCTCGAGCAGCGCCGGTCGCCGCTCGCCGACCGGGGCGCCGTCGCGGGCCGGACGGTAGACGTCGCAGGCCAGGTGGACCCCGTCGCGCATGGGGACCATGACGTTCTTGGCGACGACGACGTCGTACTGGGGCTTGCTAGGCATGGCGGCGGCCCAACGGGCGCAACCGGCAGGCGACGCGCGGGCGGGTCGTCACGGCGGCCTCAGCGAGCGGTTCCGGGCGTCGCGCGCATCGCGAGGAGTCCTCCGCTGCAGGTTCCTTCGACGGTGCGCTAGTCTAAGCGCGGCGGTCGGCCGTTTCAACCGGCGCGTCGAGGCCGCATCACCGGCGCGTCGAGGCCGCCGCCGGAGGGGACCAATGAGCGAGCACTTCCACCACCTGGGCTCGGGCGGCATCGTGCGCGAGCTGGCGCCGGGCGTGACCGCCCGCATCTTCCCCGGCGTGCACGTCATGCTCTCGGTCGTCACGCTGGAGCCGGGCGCGGTGTCGCCGGTCCACAGCCACCCCAACGAGCAGTGGGGCGTGTGCCTGGAGGGCGAGTGGATCCGCATCCAGGACGGCGTCGAGCACCACGTCAAGGCCGGCGACTTCTGGCAGACGCCGCCGAACGTCCCCCACGGGGGCCGGGCGCTCGACCGGCGCTGCGTCGTGCTGGACATCTTCGCACCCCCGCGCGAGGAGTACCGGCAGCCGGGGCGCGGCCTGGGCCGGGCGAGCGTCGGGCCCTGAGCCCGGCGGCCTAGAGATCGTCACGGATCTGGTAGCGGTAGTCTCCAACCCGCACCCGGAACAGGCGCTCGGTGGCGCCACGCGGCCCTACAGGCCGAGGTGTACTTTCAGCTTCTTCCAGGGGATCGGCTTCTTGTTCCGGGGATCGACAAGTGCGCGGCGGGCCTCCTCCAGATCGATTCGATCCTCGAGACGCTCGAGTAGTTCGAGGTCATCGACTGGGACGATAGCCGCGATGGCCTTGCGCGCTCCTTGCCGTAAGCGACGCGGTTGACTGTCTCGGAGAACGCGCCGCGAGCCTTCGTGACTTCCAGTTTCACCATGGGGCTTTCCTTCGCCAGCGAGGCAAACAAGCCGTACGGTACGGGCATTTCGATCCGAATGCAGTCACCCGGGCGGGCCGGCGCCGTCCGGGCCCCGGTCGTGGGCCGCCCGCGGGGGCGGCCATGGTCTACAATGGCGGCCATGCGACTGGTCGACCGCTACGCCGGGCTGCTCGACCGCCTGACCGCCGAGACGCGGGCCCACTACGGACGGCGCCTGGTGGCCCTCGCGGTGTTCGGCTCGGTCGGGCGCGGCACGCCGCGGGAGGACTCCGACGTGGATTTGCTGGTCGTCGCCCGCGCGCTCCCGGACGGCCGCCCGGCCCGCCGGGAGGAGTTCGCGGGGGTCGAGCGGCGGCTGGGCGAGGCGCTCCGCGGAGTCGCGGGCGACGGTCGCCCGACCTTCCTGTCGCCGGTCCTGAAGACGCCCGAGGAGGTGGAGCTCGGCAGCCCCCTCTTCCACGACATGGTGGAGGACGCGCGAATCCTCTATGATCCCGAGGGCTTCCTGGCCGGATACTTCGGGCGCTTGCGGGAGGAGCTCGCCCGGCGGGGCGCCCGTCGCGTGCCGTGGGGCGGCGGCTGGTACTGGGACCTCAGGCCGGAGCCCGGCCGGAGCGAGATCCTCGGCATGACGCGTGAGACGCTGGCTCAGAGCTACCTGCGCAAGGCGCGGAGCCGCCTCAAGGCGCTCGACGTGCTGCGCGCCGACGGCGACCACTCCGACGTCGTCCGGGAGGCCCACGAGCTGGTCGAGCTCGCGCTCAAGGCGATGCTCCGGGCGGTCGGCGTGGACCCGCCGAAACACCACGACGTCGGCCCGCTGCTGATCGAGCACCGGGACCGGTTCGCGCCCGACGTGGCCGGGGAGCTGGCGCGGGCGGCGGAGATCTCCGGTGAATTGCGGAAGGACCGCGAGCTCGCCATGGACGGCGACGTCGACTTCATCCCCACCGAGCGCTACTCGGCCGAGCAGGCGGCGCGCGCCTACGCGGACGCCGCCTGGGTGCTCCAGCTGGCCGAGCGCGCGGTGAGCGGGTCCTCCGGCCGATGAGCCGTGTCCGCCGCCGCGATGCCGCGGCGCCGGGTCGGGCCGCCGGCCAGCGGCGGACCTGACGTGAGCGACCTCGTCCTGGTCACCGGGGGGGCCGGCTTCATCGGCTCGCACCTGGTCGAGCGCCTGCTGGCCGACGGCCACCGGGTGCGCGTGCTGGACAACCTGTCCACCGGCTCGCGCACCA
>DATLZL010000504.1:0-3646 GCA_035574035.1 Binatia bacterium
CACGGCCAGCGGCGACTCCTCGGGGACCGGGCGCCCGAGCAGGCCGGCCACCGCCCGCAACCGGTCGAGATCGGTCTCCGCACCGGACCCGATCAGGCGCGCCACCTGGGCCAGGTGGTCGAAGGCGATGACCGCCTCCGGCAGGTGGAAGACGGCGTCGGGGAAGCCGAGCGGATCCGCCTCGGGGACGGGCACCGGCTCCCAGCGGGCGGCGGCCTCGTAGGCGAGGTAGCCGACCCCGGCGGAGGTGGGAAACGCATCGGCGCCGATCGAGGCGCGCGGTGGCGGCAGCACCCGGCGCAGTGCCTCGAGCGGATCGTCCGCCTCGCGCTCGTCGACCACGTTGCCGGCCGCATCGATCAGGCGGGCACGCGCTCCGGTGACCAGCAGGACCCGACCCCGGACCCCGACGAACGAGTACCGGCCGTAGCGCGCGCCCTCCTCGACGCTCTCGAGCAGGAAGGCGCACCGGGCGCCGAGCCGCAGGGCGGCCGCCACCGGCGTCAGCGAGTCGGCCGCCAGCTCCAGGGTGGCGGGCCGCTCCGGGTGGGCGGTGACGGTCATCGGTCCATGTCCTCCGCGGAATGACAAAGCCTCCATCCCGTGGGGACGGAGGCTCATTCCGCGGTGCCACCCCGCTTCGGACCGTTACCGGTCCGCACTCACTCGCACGGGCCGCCGAACGACGGCCGATGCGCCGGCCCGTGGTAACGGGGGCCGTCCGTCGCCACCTACTGGCCGCCGGCGCGGCGTTCAGCGGCGAGGCTCACGGGTCCATTCCTCCCGCGCCGTGACCGCCGGCTTCCACGATCCCGGCTCGCTGGTGGCCCGTGCCGACGGGGTACTCGTCCCGCTCGACGCCGTTCTGAGGTTGGTCGCGAATCCTAGGGTGCCGGCGGCGAATGCGTCAAGGTGTCCGATCCAAGGTGTGCGATCCTTTCGCGCCATGGATCGGGCCGCGATCGTCACCGGAGCCGCGTCGGGGATCGGTCGCGCGCTGGCCGAGCGTCTGCTCGGCGAGGGCTGGCGGGTGATCGGCGTCGACCGGCGGCCCATGCCGGAGGGGGCGGCGGCCGTGATCGGCGACGCCGGCGACCCCGGGATCCTCGAGCGGGCGCTGGCCGCCTGCGGCGGCCGCCTCACCGGCCTGGTCTGCTCCGCCGGCGTGCCGCCCACCGGACCCTGGGACTCGCGCGCGCACTGGGACGAGGTGATCGCGGTCGACCTCACCGCGGCCTACGAGGCGCTGCGCACCTGCCTGCCGGCGCTGGCCGAGACAGGGGGCTCCGCCGTGCTGGTCGGCAGCATCGTCGGCAGCGAGGAGGGGTCGCTGCGCTCCCCCGCCTACGCGGCCGCCAAGGCCGGCCTGGAGGGACTGGCGCGATCGATGGCGGTCGTGGCGGGGCCGCTCGGGGTGCGGGTGAACGTCGTCGCCCCCGGGCCGATCGACACGCCGTTCGATCCGCCACCCACCGCCGGCGCGCGGCCCGACGTGCCGTTGGGCCGGGCCGGCCGGGCCGAGGAGGTCGCGGCCGTCATCGCCTTCCTGCTCGGGCCGGACGCGGGGTTCGTGAGCGGCGCCGTGTGGCGCGTGGACGGCGGGCGCGCCGTGCTGTCGACCATGGACGCCCAGCGCCTGGCGACGCAGCGCTGACCGCGGCCACCGTTGACATCGGCCGCGGGCCAGGCGTAGGCTGCGCAGCCTCGATGACAGTCCACAGCTGGTTTTACGCTTAGCGGGCACGAGGCAGGCGGGTAGATCCCGCCAGCAGAGGCACTCGTGCCCGCGAACGCAGAGGTCGCAAGACCCCTGCGTTTTTTGTTACCCCGCGGGAGGCGACACATGATCGTGGTGATGCGTCCGACGGCGACCGAGGACGAGGTGGGGGCGGTCCGGCAGGTGCTCGAGGAGCACGGGCTGGAGGCGTTCCTCAGCGTCGGCGAGGAGCGGACGGTGATCGGCGTGGTGGGCACCGAGGTCGAGCGCGTCGCCCACATCGGGACCCTGCCCGGCGTCGAGCAGGTCATCCGTGTGACCCTCCCCTACAAGCTGGCCAGCATCGAGCACCACCCGGAGCGGAGCCGGATCCGGGTGGCGGAGGTGCCGATCGGCGGCGACGGCCAGCTGGTGGTCATGGCCGGCCCCTGCGCCGTCGAGAGCCGGGACCAGCTCCTCTCGACGGCTCGCTGGGTGCGCCGCGAGGGTGCCCGCGTCCTGCGCGGGGGTGCCTTCAAGCCGCGCACCTCGCCCTACACCTTCCAGGGCCTCGGGCTGGAGGGCCTCGAGCTGCTCGCCCAGGCGCGGGAGGAGACCGGGCTGCCGGTGGTCAGCGAGGTGACCGATGCCGCCCAGATCGAGGCGTTCGAGGAGTGCGTCGACCTGCTGCAGGTCGGCAGCCGCAACATGCACAACTTCGTGCTGCTGCGGGCCGTCGGTCGCAGCCGGCGCCCGGTCCTCCTCAAGCGCGGATTCGGCGCCACCATCGAGGAGTGGCTGCTGGCGGCGGAGTACATCCTGTCGAGCGGCAACCCGAACGTCATCCTCTGTGAGCGCGGCATCCGCACCTTCGAGACGGCCACCCGCAACACGCTCGACCTGTCGGCGGTCCCCCTCCTGCGGGGGAAGACCCACCTGCCGATCTGCGTCGATCCCAGCCACGGCACCGGGCAGCGACCGCTGGTGGGACCGATGGCCCTGGCCGCGGCGGCCGTTGGCGCCGACGGCCTCCTGGTGGAGGTGCATCCCGACCCGCCCAACGCGCGCTCCGACGGCGACCAGTCGCTCAGCTTCGACGAGTTCGGGGAGCTGATGGACGAGCTGCGGCGGCTGCAGTTCATCCGGCAGACGGCCGACGGCAACGGGCACCGCGCGGCGACCGCTCCCACGCCGGCCGAGGGATCGCGGCCCACGCCCGAGGAGATCCAGCGCATCCGCGATCGGATCGACGACATCGACGCGCGGCTGGCGGCCCTCGTCCAGGAACGGGCGGCGCTGGCCCTCCAGGTCCAGCAGGAGCGGGGTGCCGAGAGCCACGGGCACGACGTACGGCGGGAACGCGAGCTGCTCGAGCGCGCGGCCCGGGGAGACGCCGGACCCCTGACGCCGGAGGAGCTGACCGGCATCTTCGGCGCGGTGCTGCGGGCGTCGCGCTCGGCCCAGCGCCGCCGGGCCCGGGAGCTGATCGAGCCGTCCCGCCGATGACCGCCATCCTCGACGGCCCGGCGCGCGTCTCAGCCCCCGCCCGGTTGCGCGGCAGGATCTCGCTGCCGTCCGACAAGTCCATCGGCCACCGCAGCCTGATCGCCAACGCGCTAGCCGATGGCGAGGCCGAGGTCGTGCTCCGCCATCCCGGCGCGGACCTGATGAGCACGGTGGCGTGCCTGCGCCGGCTCGGCGCCCGGATCGAGGAGGAGGTCACGGCGCCCGGCGAGCACCGCTTCGTGGTGCGAGGCGGCGGGTGGACGTCGCCCACGGAGGCCCTGGACTGCGGCAACTCCGCGACGACCCTCCGGCTCCTGGCCGGTGCCATCGCCGGTCGCGGGCTCTCGGCCGTGCTGGACGGTGACGGCTCCCTCCGGCGCCGCCCGATGGAGCGCGTCGCCGCGCCGCTGCGGGCCATGGGCGCCGCCGTCACGACCCGCGACG
>DATLZL010000505.1:0-5399 GCA_035574035.1 Binatia bacterium
CCTCCGCCGGTCACGCCGCCGCCGACGGCCCCGGCCGCACCGGCCCCGCCGCCGCCCGCCGGCCCGAACACCGGGCGGATCTCGCTGAGCGCGGGGATCGACGCCCCCACCGACTACTACTTCCGCGGCATCGTCCAGGAGACCGAGGACTACATCCTGCAGCCCTACGGGGAGGTGACCTTCAAGCTCGTCGAGCGCGCTGGGCCGATGTCGAACCTGGGCTTCACGCTCGGGCTCTGGAACAGCCTGCACGGCGGACCCACCGGTGTGGAGGGTGGGGCGGGCGGCGCCGAGAGCACCGATCCGAAGATCTGGTACGAGGCCGACTTCTACGCGAAGCTCGGCGCCACCTGGTGGGACAACCTCACCACCGCGCTCATCTACACCGCCTACATGAGTCCCAACGACCGCTTCCGGACGGTGCAGGAGCTGGCGCTGTCGGTCGGTTACAACGACGCCGGGCTGCTGGGCCCCTTCGCGCTCAACCCCTCGCTGCTCGTCGCCTTCGAGCTCGACGGGCAGGCCGATGCCGGGCGCCACCGCGGGGTCTACCTGCAGCTGGGCGTGGCCCCGGGGGTGACCTTCCTCGAGAAGACCCGCACCCCGGTGACCATCACGTTCCCGCTGCTGGTCGGGCTCAGCCTGTCCGAGTACTACGAGTTCGGCACCGGCGACGACGACACCTTCGGGTACTTCAGCGGGGGCGTGAACGCGGCGGTGGGCCTCGGCTTCATCCCGGCCTCCTTCGGGTCGTGGTCGCTCAAGGCAGGGGTGAGCGTGCTGACGCTGGGGGACAACCTCCGCCGCGTCAACAACCGGGACGACGTGGAGGTCATCGGCACCATCGGCCTGGCCTTCACCTACTAGGGGGACGCTATCGGGGGACCCGAGGCGGTCCCCCCTTGCACTGGGCGCCCGGACCGATCGGGGGTGCACCCAGAGCATCGACCATCATGAGGGGGGACCCGAGGCGGTCCCCCCTCGCACTGGGCGCCCGGACCGATCGCGGGTGCACCCAGAGCATCGACCATCATGAGGGGGGACCCGAGGCGGTCCCCCCTCAAACTCCCCTGTGCGTACAATACCGGGCGATGGCGGAGCGGCGGCTGCGCGTGCTCATCGCCAAGGTCGGCCTCGACGGCCACGATCGCGGCGCCAAGGTCGTGGCCCGGGCGCTGCGTGACGGCGGCATGGACGTCATCTACACCGGCCTGCACCGCACCCCGGAGGAAGTCGTCGCGGCGGCGGTCCAGGAGGACGTCGACGTCCTGGGCATCAGCCTGCTCTCGGGCGCCCACATGACGCTCGTCCCCCGCATCCTCGAGCTGCTCCACGCCCACGATGCCGGCGACATCGCGGTCGTCGTCGGCGGCGTCATTCCGGACGAGGACATCCCCGAGCTCAAGCGGCTGGGCGCGCGCGACGTCGTGCTCCAGGACACCACGCCCGAGGAGATCGTCCGGCGCGTGCGCGAGGCGGCGGCCAGCCGGCAGGCCTCGTGAGCCTGGGCGCGCTGGTCCGCGCCGCCCGGCGGCGCGGCGTCGACCTGGAGGCCTGGCCGCCCCGCTACGACCCCACCTACCGCCCGCCGGCGGGCGAGGAGCACTGGCTGCCCGAGGTCGAGTGCGCCGACCCGCGGGACCGCGAGGCGCTCGTCCTGGCCAAGCTCCAGCACCAGGTCCGCTGGGCGTGGGAGCGGAGCCCGTTCTACCGCCGGCGGTGGGAGGCGGCCGGCGTCGGGCCGGACACGCTCAAGAGCCTCGCCGACCTGGCCCGCTTCCCGGTCGTCCGCAAGGACGACCTGCGCCGGGCGCAGGCGGCGGCGCCGCCGTTCGGCGACTACCTGTGCGTCGAGCCCGGCGAGGTCGCCCGCATCCACGGCACCAGCGGGACGACCGGGCGGCCCACCGTCTTCGGCATCGGGCGCGAGGACTGGGAGCGCATTGGCGAGGCCCACGCCCGGGTCATGTGGGGCGCGGGGCTCCGGCCCGACGACCGCATCATGGTCTGCTCGTTCTTCAGCCTCTACCTCGGCTCCTGGGGCGTGCTCAAGGGCGGCGAGCGGCTGGGCGCCGCGATGTTCCCGTTCGGGGCCGGCGTGCCGGGGCAGACGCTGATGGGCGTCGGCTGGGCGCGCGACCTCCGCCCGACCGCCTTCTACAGCACGCCGTCCTATGCGCTGCACTTCGCCGAGACGGCCCGCCGGGAGGGGATCGAGCCGCGCTCGCTCGGGCTGCGCACGCTGTTCTTCTCGGGCGAGCCGGGGGCCGGCATCCCCGCCACCCGGCGCCTGATCGAGGAGACCTACGGCGGGGTCTGCATCGACATGGGCTCCATGGCCGAGATGACGCCGTGGATGTCGAACGCCGAGTGCCGCCACCGGCGCGGCATGCACCTCTGGCAGGACCTCGTCTACGCCGAGGTCTGCGACCCGGAGACGTTCGAGCCGCTGCCCTACGGCGCCGAGGGCACGCCCGTCTACACCCACCTCGAGCGGACCTCGCAGCCGATGATCCGCCTGGTCTCCGGGGACCGCACCCGCTGGACCGACGAGCCGTGCCCGTGCGGGCGGACCTACCCCCGGCTGCCGGCGGGCATCTACGGGCGCTTCGACGACATGGTGATCGTCCGCGGCGAGAACATCTACCCGAGCGCCATCGAGGACACGCTGCGGGCCGTCGAGGGGTTCGGGGGCGAGTTCCAGGTGGTCATCTCCCGGCGCGAGACCATGGACGAGCTGCGGGTACGGGCCGAGTACGCGCCGAGCCACGCCGCGCCGGAGGCGCGCGAGCGGCTCGAGCGCACCATGGTCGAGCGCCTGCGCGCGCGCCTGGGCGTGCGGCCGGTGGTGGACCTCGTGCCGGCCGGGACCCTGCCCCGCACCGAGTTCAAGGCCCGCCGGGTCGTCGACGAGCGCGACCTCTACCGCAAGGGGACCCAGCATGTTTGACCGGGACGCCATCGAGCGCATCGCCGCCCTGCGCCGCGAGTGGGAGCAGCAGGAACTGGCCGACTTCCTCGCCCGCCAGCCCGAGACGCGGGCCCGCGGACGCACCCGCTCGGGCCTGCCGACCAAGCGGGTCTACACGCCGGAGGACATCGCCGACACGCCCTTCGAGGCGATCGGGCTGCCCGGCCGCTACCCGTTCACCCGCGGGCCGTACCCCACCATGTACCGGGGGCGGCTCTGGACGATGCGGCAGATCGCGGGCTACGGCACCGGCGAGGACACCAACCAGCGCTTCCACTACCTGCTGGCGCAGGGGCAGACGGGGCTCAGCGTGGACTTCGACATGCCCACGCTCATGGGCTACGACTCCGACGACCCGCGGGCCCTGGGCGAGGTGGGGCGCGAGGGCGTGGCGGTCGACACGCTGGAGGACGTGCGGGCGCTCTTCGCCGGCATCGACCTCGAGCGCATCTCGGTCTCGATGACCATCAACCCCACCGCGTGGATCCTGCTCGCCATGTACGTGGCGCTGGCCCAGGAGCGGGGCCTGGACCTGAACCGGCTGTCCGGCACCTGCCAGACCGACATCCTCAAGGAGTACATGGCCCAGAAGGAGTGGGTCTTCCCGATCCGCCCCTCGCTCCGCCTGGTGCGCGACATGATCGTCTTCTGCGCCCGGAACATGGCGCGCTACAACCCGATCAACATCAGCGGCTACCACATCTCGGAGGCGGGGGCGGACTCGGTCCAGGAAGTGGCCTTCACCATGGCCAACGCCATCGCCTACGTCGAGGAGGTGCGGGCGGCCGGCGTGGCGGTGGACGACTTCGCCCCCCGGCTGGCCTTCTACTTCGTGGCCCAGGCCGACCTCTTCGAGGAGGTGGCCAAGTTCCGGGCCGCCCGGCGGATCTGGGCCCGGATCATGAAGGAGCGCTTCGGGGCCCGCAAGGCGGAGTCCATGCGCCTGCGCTTCCACTGCCAGACCGCGGCGGCCACGCTGACCCGGGCCCAGCCGCTCAACAACATCGTGCGCACGGCCTTCCAGGCGCTGGCCGCGGTGCTGGGCGGGGCCCAGTCGCTGCACACCAACGGCATGGACGAGGCCTACGCCATCCCCTCCGAGCAGGCCATGAAGGTCGCGCTGCGGACCCAGCAGATCCTGGCCGAGGAGACGCGGGTGCCCGACGTGGTCGACCCGCTCGGCGGCTCCTGGTACGTGGAAGCCCTCACCAACGAGTTCGAGGCGGCGGTGTTCGACATCCTGGGCAAGGTCGAGGCCATGGGCGGCACCGTGCGGGCCATCGAGGAGGGCTGGTTCCAGCGCGAGATCGCCGAGTCGGCGTGGCAGGAGGCGCGGCGGCGGGCCTCGGGCGAGCAGGTCGTCATCGGCGTCAACGCCCACGTGGAGCCGGTCGATCCGTCGGGGATCGAGATCCACAAGGTGGACCCGGCCGTCGAGCGCCGGCAGGTCGAGCGGCTGCGCGAGGTGCGGCGCCGGCGCGACGGCGCCCGGGTGGCCGCGCTCCTGGACCGGCTGGCGGCCGAGGCGCGCGACCCGTCGGTCAACCTCATGCCGGTGACCATCGAGCTGGTCAAGGCCCACGCCTCGCTGGGCGAGATCGTGGGCCGCCTGCGCGAGGTCTGGGGCGGCTACGTCGAGCGCCCGGTGTTCTAGCCGATGACCCCGCTCATGCAGGGGTTCCCGCCACCGCCGGAGGGGCAGGTGACGCTGGCCAACTGGCGGACAGCGCCGTTCAACCGCTGGGCCTTCCACCACGTGCGCGAGCTCATCCCCACCGCCGACATCCCCAACGATCCGGCCCGGACCTGGCCGCTACCCGCCGCCCCCGTGGACCTGGGCCGCCTGCATCTCGCGGACGAGCACGACCGCCCGCTGTCCTTCGCCGAGTTCCTGGACCGGACCGACACCGACGGCCTGGTGGTCCTCCACCGCGGCCGCGTCGTGTTCGAGCGTTACGCGCACGGGATGACGGCCGACTCCCCGCACATCCTCATGTCGGTGTCGAAGTCCCTGCTGGGGCTGCTCGCCGGTGCGCTGGTGGCGGCCGGCGACCTGGATCCCGACCGTCCGGTGACGGACCTCGTCCCCGAGGTGGCGGCCACGGCGTACCGCGGCGCGACCATCCGGCACCTGCTCGACATGCGCGCCGGCGTGGCGTTCGACGAGGACTACCTGGCGACGTCCGGTCCCATCGTCGCCTACCGCAAGGCGGCCGGGTGGAACCCGCCCGAGCCCGGCGACCGGCCCGCCGATCTCCGGGCCTTCTTCGGCGAGCTCAGCAAGTCCAGCGGCGCCCACGGCGGGCCCTTCAACTACGTGTCGCCGAACACCGACCTGCTCGGCTGGGTCATCGAGCGGGCGACCGGCCGGCGCTACGCCGACCTCGCGAGCGAGCGACTCTGGAAGCCGCTGGGCGCGGCCCGCAGC
>DATLZL010000506.1:0-2122 GCA_035574035.1 Binatia bacterium
AGGACGCCCCCTCCGGCGTCGGCGACCGCGGCGCCCGCGGCGGCCGGAGCGCCCCTGACGGCAACACTGGCCCGAAGCGTCACGCCGGAGCATCAGCCCGTCGAGCCGACCACGACGTTCTCGCCGGAGGCGCCGGCGTTCCACGTCGCGTTCCGGGTCGTCCGGGCCCTGCCCGGCGCCCGGCTCAAGGCCGTGTGGACCGCGGTCGACGTCGGCGACGCCGCGCCGGCGAACACGGAGATCGACGAGACCACAGTCACCGTCGGCGCGCCGGTGCCGGGTGTCTTTCATCTGCGAAGAGGGCCGCGGCCGTGGCCGGTGGGCGACTACCGGGTGGACCTCTACCTCGATGACGAGCTGGTCGCCACGCTGCCGTTCACGGTGGCGCCGTGACGTTTGTCGGCGTCGCCCGGCGGTCGTTCCCGTTGTGGTTCGGCGCCATCTGGCTGGTGTGCGGAGCGCCGTTCCTGGTAATCGGCCTCTACACGGCGGTCGAGGCGTTCCGCGAGGACCAGCGCTTCCGCCGGGACGCGGAGGTGGGGGAAGGCATGGTGCTGGCCAAGCGCATCGCCCGGAACGGGGACAGCCGGACTTACCGGGTGGAGTACCGCTTCCGGGCGCCGGACGGCACGGTCCTGAAGCGGGAGACCAGTGTCAGCCCCGAGTTCTGGGACCGCCTGGTGGAGCGCGAGCCCGTCCGCGTCAGGTTCCTGCCCGACCGACCCGAGCGGCAACGCCTGGAAGACGAAGGCCCGGACTGGACGGGTTCCTTGATCTTCTCGGGGCTGGGCCTGGTGTTCGCGCCGCTCGGCGGCTGGGTCTTCTTCCGCGGCCTGCGTGAGATCCGGCGATGAGGATCCCGATTCCGCTCTCCGGGCGGTCGTTCATACTCGCGTTCGGGGGCCTGTTCGCCGTGGTGGGCGTGGTGCTCGCCGTCACCGGCGTCCAGGAGGCGCGCCGCGAGCAGGCCTACCGGACATACGGCGAGCCGATCGCCGCCGTCGTCGCCGACAAGACGATCCGGCGCGCGTCGCGTGAGGGCGACACCAGCACGCGGTACGAGATCCGCTATCGGTTCAGGGCCGCCGACGGTCGCTTCGCCGAGGGTGTGGAGTCGGTGAGCGTGGAGACCTGGGAAAGCCTGGAGCCGGGCAGCCCGTTCCGGGTCACGTACCTGCCCGGGGCGGAAACGAGTCGGGCCGAAGGCGCCGATGCACTCGCCTCCGCGCTCGTCATGACGGCCCTGGGCACCGCCTTCGCGGTCATCGGCGGGGCCGTGCTCGGGACAACGGGGGCGGTCCTCTGGCGCGAGCACCGGCTGTTGCGCCGCGGGCGGAAGGCGACGGGCACGATCCTGGCCATCGAGCCGAGCCACGTGGCCGTCAATCGCGCGCGGCAGTGGCGGCTGCGGTACCGCTACCACGACCACTTCGGGCGCGCCCACGACGGATCGAGCGGCCTGATAGCGCCGGAGGCGGCGCACGCGCTGGCCGTCGGGGACACGGTTTCGATCCGCTTCGACCCTGAGCGCCCGGAGCGGAGCGTCTGGGACCGGCGCGCCGCGGTGGGAGGCGATGGCAGCCCGGCGGCGGTCTCCCGGTGGCGCCCTATGGCGCGAAAGGCCGGGGGCTTCGCGGTCATGCTCGGCCTCTTCTTCGTCGCGTCGATCCTCGGTGAGGCGATCCCCGCGCTGAAGGACCTGGAGCGGCTGACCGAACGCCACCAGCCGTTGCTCCTCGCCGTGGCGGCCGGGATGGCGGCCATGGGCTTCGTGCTTTTCATGGGGAGCATCTTCTACCGCATCTTCGGTGGCGCCGGCGAGCCCTTGACCCATGCCGAGGTGGAAGACCTGCAGCGGAGCGTGCGTCTGGAGGCACAGCCGGTGGCGGGTCGCGTGGCCATGTACCGCTTCCGCGGTCGCAGTGCAGGGGCCTCGTTCTCCGACGCCTTCACGCTGCGAGAGGCCAAGCAGGCGTGGCGGCAGCGGGCCTGGCGCGCGAGCCCGCGCTGGCGGGCCAACTTCGTCGTCCTGGCCGGCGCCGCGCTGTTCGTGACCGGCATGTTCGGGATCGTCATCGTCCTGGGGCCGGCCGGAATCAAGCTGCTGTTCGGGGCGGCGGTG
>DATLZL010000507.1:0-12012 GCA_035574035.1 Binatia bacterium
CCGAACGTCGGCGCCAGCCCGGCGACGAGGTGGGCGCCGGCCGTCCCGGCCAGGCCGACCGCGAACACGCGCGCGTGCCCCACCCGGTCGCCGAGCGCGCCGCCGCCCAGCGAGAGCAGCGCGTACATCAGCACGTAGCACACGATGACCCAGCGCGCGTGCTCGGGCGGCAGGTCGAAGGCGCGCACCAGCGCGGGGAAGGCGATGTTGACCATGGAGTCGAGTGACACGACGAAGGCCCCGCCGGCCGCGATCCACCGGGTCACGCGGGCTATGATGGCACGGCCCCGGAACGCGTTGGCGGATCCGGCTTGCGTCCGGTCGGCGTCTCGCGGTACAAGCACCTGATGCTCGTCGCCCCCGGGTCCACCGCCGAGGTGAGCCTCACCGTCACTCCCGACCGCACCGCCGACGCGCTCGGCAACCGCGGCGTGGCGGTTCTCGGCACGCCGTTCCTGGTCGGCCTGCTCGAGCAGGCCTGCCACGCGGTCCTGGCGCCGCACTTGCCGCCGGGCGCGGGGACGGTGGGCACCATGGTCGAGATGCGCCACCTGGCTCCGACGCCGGTGGGGCTCACGGTCCGCGCCCGGGCCCGGCTGCTGGAGGGCGACGGGCGCCGGTTCCTCTTCGCTGTCGAGGCCTGGGACGACCGGGAGCAGGTCGCCGAAGGCCGGCACGAGCGGTTCGTGGTGCCCGACCTGGCCAAGTTCCTCGCCCGCGCCGCCACCAAGGCCCGCGCCTGATGCCGATCACGATCGACCGCCGGCTGATCGGCAAGGAGTATCCGCCGTTCGCCGTCACCGTCGAGCGCGGGCGCATCAAGGACTTCGCCCGCGCCATCGGCGACCTGAACCCGTTCTACCTCGACGACGAGGTGGGGCGCGCCTCCCCCTGGGGTGACATCATCGCGCCGCCGACTTTCGCCATCTCGTTCCGCGACGAGCGCGCCGACTCCGGCGCGCTGCTGCGCGATCTCGGGGTGGACATCGGCCGGGTGCTGCACGGCGAGCAGGAGTTCGAGCTGCACGGCCCGCTCCGCCCCGGCGAGACGTACCTCTGCCGCACGCGCATCGCGGACATCTACGAGAAGACCGGCCGCAGCGGGCCGATGGCCTTCGTGGTGCGCGAGACGGCAGTGACCGACCGCACCGGCGAGATCGTCGTCACCATGCGGCACGTCACGGTGGTGCGGCTGTGAGGCGCCCGCGCGCCCGGGCGGCTGCCATGGCGGCCCCGCGGCCGCCGGCTCCGCCGCGGCCGGCGAGACCATGAAGTACGGCCGCCTCTACATCGAGGACGTCGAGATCGGGCAGGCGGTGCCGCCGCTCGTCAAGGGCCCGCTGCAGCAGATCCAGCTCACGCGCTACGCCGGCGCCTCCGGCGACTTCAACCCCATCCACCAGGACGAGGAGTTCGCCCGGGCCGCCGGCATGGGCGGCGTCTTCGCCCACGGCATGCTGACCATGGGGTTCGTGGCCCAGGCGCTCACCGACTGGGCCGGCGCCGGCACGGTGCGGAAGCTGGCCGTCCGCTTCGCGGCGCTGGTGCGGCTCAAGGACACGGTGACCTGCACCGGGCGGGTGGTGGCCAGGTCGTCCAAGGACGACCTCCACCTGGTGGAGCTCGAGGTCTGGGCCGAAAACCAGCGGGGCGAGAAGGTCGTCACCGGGCGGGCGACGCTGGCCCTGCCCTCGCGCGGCTGAGGCTCAGCCGGCCGGCGACTGCCCGCGCAGCGCGACCCACTCGCGCAGCGCCTCCCGGGTGGAGGGAAACGCGAGCGCCTCCCACGGGATCTCGCCCGCCGTCACCCAGGCCAGCGCGTCGTTCTCCGAGCACGGCTGCAGCCGGCCGCCGGTGACGGTGGCCCGGTAGACGACGATGACGGGCGCCCCGGGGTAGGAGTACACGTTGTGCAGGGCGGTGAGCGTCACCTCGAGGCCCGTCTCCTCCCGGGTCTCGCGCCGGGCGGCGTCGGTGACCGACTCGCCGAAGTCCACGAAGCCCCCGGGGAAGGTCCAGAGCCCGCGCCCGGGCTCGATGGCGCGCCGCGTGAGCAGCACGCGCCCGTCCTGCTCGGGCAGGGTGCCGGCGACCAGCTTGGGGTTCAGGTAGAAGACGAAGCCGCAGGCCGGGCACACCGCCTGCTCGCGCTGGTCGGGCGGCACCGGCTGGCGGCGGAGCGGAGCCGCGCAGAGCGGGCAGAAGCGCACGGTGGCCGGCGTCAGCACGCGGTGGCCGTGGTCGTCGCCCACGAGCGGAGTCTAGCACGCCCGCCTTGACACCTTTCGCGACGCGGTGTTACAACGAGCGCCACCGTTCGCTCCCTCGACGAGGAGGCCGTCATGCCGAAGCGCGCCGTCGCCGTCACCGTCCTGCTGCTCACCGGGCTCGTCGCCCTCGCCGCCGTGGTGGGCAGCCAGGCCCAGCCGCTCACCGGCGAGTACAAGATCGGAGTGCTGGAGCCGCTGACCGGTCCCCTCGCCTTCGAGGGCAAGCGGCACCTGGAGGGTTACGAGATCGTCCGCGACATGATCAACGAGCGCGGCGGCGTCATGGGCAAGCGGCTGGTGCTGGCGGTGGGCGACGCCACCGACCCCACCGCCGCCGCCAGCGAGGCCAACCGGCTGATCACCCGCGAGGGCGTCCGGATCATCACCGGCACCTACTCGTCGACGCTGTGCGGAGCGGCCAGCGAGGCCGCCGCCCGCCACAACGTCATCTACTGGGAGACCTCCTGCGTCGACCCGCGCTTCACCCGGCGCGGTCTCAAGAACGTGTTCCGGACGGAGATCGACGGCACCGGCTTCGGCTGGTACAACATCGAGTTCATCGCCAAGCACCTGGCCCCACGCTTCAACCTGAAACCCAACCAGCTCAAGATCGCCTTCCTCAGCGAGGACTCCTCGTACGGGCAGGGCGTCACCGAGGCCGCCCGCCAGCGGGCCAAGGGCGAGTTCGGCATGCAGGAGGTGGCGGCCGAGTACTACGCCTTCGCCACCACCAACGACTTCACGCCCATCGTCGTCAAGCTCAAGCAGCTCAACCCGGACGTCGTCCACCACATCGCCCGCGGCAACGACGCCGTGCTCTTCTGGCGGCAGGCCCGGGAGCAGAACTTCCTGTTCAAGGCCCTGGTCCACGCCGGCGCCACCGGCTACGGCTCGCCGGACTTCGGCAAGGCCCTGGGCGCCGAGGGCAACGGGCCGTTCGCGCTGCTCGAGCCCGGCCCCGGGTTCCGGATCGAGGCCCTGCGCCCGGAGGGCCAGAAGATCGAGCGGGAGTTCCGGGAGGCGGTGCGGCGGCGGACGGGCGGCGATCCGCTGGGCGGCCACCAGCTGGCCGGCGCCGGGCTCTGGATCCTCAAGCTGGTGCTGGACCGGGCCCAGAGCGACGACCTGGAGAAGTTCCGGGCCGCCGTGCTCGCCCTCGACCTGCCGGTCGGGTCCACCATCAACGGCTGGGGCGTGAAGTTCGCCGACAACGGCCAGAACGCCAACGAGCGGGTCCAGCACTACATGCTGCAGTGGCAGAACGGCCAGCTGGTGACGGTGTGGCCGGAGGAGTTCACCACCCTGCGGGCCAAGTGGATCCCGCTGGGGCCCTGGGACCAGCGGAAATAGACGCGCTCGCGCAGCTCGGCGTCTCGACGCTCCTGCTGGGGGGCATCTATGCCCTCATCGCGGTGGGGCTCACCCTGATCTTCGGCGTCATGCGGGTGGTCAACTTCGCCCACGGCGAGTTCCTGATGCTGGGCATGTACCTGGCCTTCTGGACGTTCACCCTCTGGCAGCTCGATCCCTACCTCGTGCTGGTGGTCGCCCTGCCCGTCTTCTTCGTCGTCGGGCTCGTCACCTACGCGCTGGTCATGAAGGGCGTCATCGGCGCCAGCCACAACGTGCAAATCTTCACCACCGTGGGGCTGTCCATCGCGCTCCAGAACGTGGCCCTGGTGGCCTGGACGGGCGACTTCCGCTACGTGCGGCCCTGGGAGGCCGGGGTCGTCATCCGCCTGGCCGGCACCGCCTTCAACCTGGCCCAGATCATCGCCTTCCTGGTGGCGGTGGCGCTGACGGTGGCCCTGGTCGCCTTCATGAAGTGGACGCACAGCGGCCGGGTCCTGCGGGCCACCGCCCAGGACCGCGAGGCGGCCACGCTCATGGGGATCGACACCCACCAGGTCTACCGGCTCACCTGGGCCATCGGCATCGCGGCCGTCGGCGCCGCCGGCGTGCTGGTGGCGCCGCTCTACTCGGTCTATCCCACGGCCGGGCTGCAGTTCGTGCTGCTGTCGTACGTGGTGGTCGTGCTGGGCGGGCTGGGCGACATGCTGGGCGCCCTGCTGGGCAGCCTCATCGTGGCGGCGGTGGAAGTGGTGGGCTCGTACTACTTCGGCACGGCGTGGAAGGAAGTGCTCTACTTCGTGCTCTTCATCGCCGTGCTCGTGTTCCGCCCGGCCGGCCTGTTCGGGCAGCGCGGGGCCGAGACGCTGGGCGCGTGATGGTCCCCGCCCGGCGGTACGGCCCCGCCCTCCTCCTCTTCGGCGTCGCGGCGGCGGCCCCGCTGGTCGTCCACGACGCGTTCCTGCTCGATGGGCTGATCCTGATCCTCCTGTGGGGCGCGCTGTCGGCGGCCTGGAACGTCGCCAGCGGCTACGCCGGCCAGGTCTCGCTCGGCCACTCCGCGTTCTTCGGCATCGGGGCCTACGCCGCCGCCCTGCTCAGCGCCCGGTTCGACCAGTCGCCGTGGGTGGGCCTGGCCCTCGGCGTGGTCCTCTCGCTGGGCGCCGGCGCCGTTATCGGCTACCTGTCCAACCGCCTCAAGGGCCCCTACTTCGCGCTCTCGACCATCGCCTTCTCGCAGGTGCTCTTGATCGTGGCCAGCCGCTGGCGCGGCTTCACCGCCGGCAGCGAGGGCATCCCGGTGCCGTTCCGGCCGGGCTTCGCCACGCTGGGCCTCGGCCACGTGGCCTGGGTGTACGTGGCGCTGGTGGTGGCCGTCCTCTACTACGGCGTGCAGGTCTACCTGGAGCGGTCGCGGCTCGGCTACCGCCTGGCCGGCGTGCGGGAGGACGAGGACGCCGCCGAGGCGCTCGGCATCCCCACCCGGCGGCTCAAGGTGGCCGCGGTCACCCTGTCGGCGGCCCTGACCTCGGTGGTGGGCTCGCTGTGGGCGCAGTACGTGGGCTTCGTGGACCCCTTCTACGTCTTCTCGGTGGACCTGTCCATCCGCTTCGCCCTCAACACGATCATCGGCGGCATCGGCACCGCGCTCGGACCTTACCTCGGCTCCATCCTCATCACCACGCTGGAGACCTACCTGCGGGCGACGTTCTCCGGCGTGAAGACCGGCTTCACCGGTATCTACCTGATCATCTACGGCGCCGCGCTGATCGTCGTCGTGCGGTTCCTGCCCGAGGGCCTGGCCGGGCTGGCCGCCCGCCTGGCCGGCCGGCCCGCCCGGGTGCCCGTCGCCGACCGTGCTCGCGCTTGAGTCGGTGACCAAGCGCTTCGGCGGGCTCACCGCCGTGCGCCAGGTGACCCTGGAGGTACCGGCCGGCGAGCTGCTGGGGATCATCGGGCCCAACGGCGCCGGCAAGACGACGCTGTTCAACGTGATCGCGGGCTACTACCGGCCCGACGAGGGGCGGATCCGGTTCGACGGCCACGACATCACGGGGCAGCCGCCGCACGCCATCTGCCGGCTCGGCCTGACCCGGACCTTCCAGCTGGTCAAGCCGTTCGGGAACCTCTCGGTGCTGGACAACGTGATGATCGGCTCGCTGACCCGGGTCACCAGCGTGCGCTCGGCCCGGGCCGACGCCGAGCGCGTGATCGAGACCTGCGGCCTGGCCGCCCACGCCCACGCCCGCGCTCGGGCCCTGCCCATCGGCCTGCGCAAGCGACTCGAGGTGGCCCGGGCGCTGGCCACCCGGCCCCGGCTGCTGCTGCTCGACGAGGTGATGGCCGGGCTCAACCCGACCGAGCTGGCCGACATGGTCGACCTGATCCGGCGCCTGCACGCGGAGGGGCTCACCCTGATCGTCATCGAGCACATCATGGCCGCCATGATGCGGCTGGCCCGGCGCATCGTCGTGCTCCACCACGGCGAGAAGATCGCCGAGGGGGCGCCGGCCGCGGTGGCCGCCGACCGCCGGGTGATCGACGCCTACCTGGGCGAGGAGTTCGTGCTTGCTGAGGCTTGAGGGCATCGACGCCTTCTACGGCGACCTGCAGGCCCTGTTCGGGGTGTCCTTCGAGGTCCGCGACAAGGAGATCGTGGCCCTGGTCGGGGCCAACGCCGCCGGCAAGACGACCACCATCCGCGTCATCTCCGGCCTGGTCACCCCGCCCCGCGGCCGCGCGCTCTTCGACGGCCGTGACCTCGCCCGCGTACCCGCCCACCGGCGCGTGGACCTCGGCATCGTGACCGTGCCCGAGGGCCGGCGCCTGTTCCCGTTCATGACCGTCCGCGAGAACCTGCTGCTGGGCGCCCACACCGCCCGGGCCCGGGCCGAGCGGGACCGGACGCTGGACTACGTCTACTCGCTCTTCCCGGTGCTGGCCGAGCGGCGGTCGCAGCTGGCGGGGTCCCTGTCGGGCGGCGAGCAGCAGATGTGCGCCATCGGCCGGGCGCTCATGGCCCGACCCCGGATGCTCATGCTGGACGAGCCCACGCTCGGGCTGGCGCCGGTGCTGGTCACCCGGATCTTCGAGACGGTGCGGACGATCAACGCCGACGGGGTGACGGTGCTCCTGGTCGAGCAGAACGTGCGGCAGGCGCTCACCGTGGCCCACCGGGCGTGCGTGCTGGAGAGCGGGCGGCTCGTGCTGGAGGGGCCCGCCCGCGACCTGCTGGGCGACGAGCGCCTCAAGCGGGCGTATCTGGGAATGTGAGCGAAGCCGGAGAGGCTTCGGATCGCGCCGGCCGGGCCGGTTCTCGAGACTCGGGGAGCCCGGCGGGCCGGACCCGCGAATGCGGAGAGGATGATGAAGATCGACCGGAAGCGGCTGGAGCAGTCGATCGAGGTGCTGGGACGGATCGGGGAGACCCCGCGCGGAGGCCTGACCCGCCTGGCGCTGACGGACGAGGACCGGCGCGCCCGCGACCAGATGGTGGCCTGGATGCGGGAGGCCGGCCTGCGGGTGAGCGTCGACCAGATGGGCAACATCTTCGGCGAGCGGGCGGGATCGGCCGCCCTGCCGCCGGTGATGATCGGCTCCCACGTCGACTCCGTCCCCACCGGCGGCAAGTACGACGGGCAGCTGGGTGTGCTGTGCGGCCTGGAAGTCGTCCGGGCCCTCAACGACCACGGCGTGCGCACCCGCCACCCGGTGACGCTGGTGATCTTCACCAACGAGGAAGGCGCCCGCTTCCAGCCGGCGATGATCGCCAGCGGCGTGATGGCGGGCAAGATCGCGCTGGAGGACGCCTACAACGCCCGGGACCGTGACGGCGTCCGCCTGGTGGACGCGCTGGAGCGGATCGGCTACCTCGGCTCCGAGCCCTGCGTGCCCCGCCCCTTCCGCGCCTACCTTGAACTGCACATCGAGCAGGGCCCGATCCTGGAGGAGCAGGGCCTGGACGTGGGCGTGGTGGAGGGCATCGTGGCCATCTCGTGGTCGCGCCTGACCATCCACGGCGTCCAGGACCACGCCGGCCCCACCCCGATGCGCGTGCGGCGCGACGCGCTGGTGGCGGCGGCGGAGATCGTCAGCGGCGTGCGCGGGATCGCCCGGGCGATCGGCGGCGACCTCGTCACCACCGTGGGCACGCTCGAGGTCGCCCCCAACATCGTCAACGCCATCCCGGGCCGGGTCCGGATGAGCATCGACATGCGGGACCCGAAGACGGAGACGCTGGACCGGGCGCGGGCGATGGTGGACGGGCTGGTGCGGGAGGCCTGCGAGCGCGAGCGCGTGCGCTGGGAGCTCGAGCACTACTGGCAGGTGCCCTTCACGCCCTTCGACCGCCAGGTCGTCGACACCGTCGAGCGGGCGGCCCGGGCCGCCGGCGCCCGCTGGCGCCGCATGATCTCGGGCGCCGGCCACGACGCCCAGTACATGGCCGCCATCGGCCCGGCCGGGATGATCTTCGTCCCGTCCCGCGACGGCCGCAGCCACTGCGAGGAGGAGTTCACGCCGATGGACTCCATCGAGCCCGGCGCCCAGACGCTGCTGCTGGCGGCGCTGGAGCTGGCCGGCCGGGCCTGAGGCCCGTGTCCCTCAACGTCGAGGAGGACCCCATGCGCCAGGACCGCTACCTGAAGGCCGTGCTGACCGTGATCGCCGTCGCCCTCGTCGCCATCGCCCTGAACCCCTGGCTGGCCGCGCTGCGGCCCGACGGCGCCGAGGCCCAGACCGCCGCCCCCAAGTACGAGGTCACCCTGCCCCGGGCCTGGGGCAAGATCATCGGCTACTCCAACCAGAACCTCCTGATGGAGGCCCCCGACGGCACCCTGCGGGCGGTGGACGTGGAGGGCAAGGCGCCCGAGTACCCGAAGGTCAAGGTCCAGATCCGCTGGCAGTAGGCCTCACTCGGCCGGCGGCAGCTCGTCGCCGACCGTGTAGGGGTGCTTCACGTGGTGGCGCGGCTGCACGCGCAGCCGCGCCACCACCGGCAGGTGGTCGGACGCCACCCGGGCCAGGCGGCTGCGGTGGGCCCGGAAGTCCTCGCCCTCGAGCTCCACGTCCCAGTAGATCCGGTCGAGCTTGAACAGCGGGAACACCGCCGGGTGGGTGCGCCGCATGCGGCGCATCGGCGAGGAGAACGCCTGGCGCAGCTCCCGGGTGATCGGGCCGCGGTGCCACTCGTTGAAGTCCCCGAGCAGGACGCGCGGGCCCTCGAGCCCCGTCGAGGTGTGGATGAAGCGGGCGAGCAGGGCCAGCTGGTGACGGCGCTCGCGCAGCCCGAGGCCCAGGTGACAGTTGAAGACGTGCAGCGTGCGGCCGCCGGCGCTCAGGTCCACCCGCAGGCACCCGCGCGGCTCCCGGTCGCCGTGGCTCAGGTCGCAGCGGGCCTGGCCCACGATCGGCAGGCGGGTCAGCAGGGCGTTGCCGTACTCCCCGAGCCGGTGGGGCCGGGTCACGCCCATCACAAGGTCCATCTTCAGCCGCTCGGCCAGGTACTCGGCCTGGTCGGCGGCCGGCCCGCCCCGGTCCCGCACCACCTCCTGGAGGCCGATCACGTCGGGGTCCATCTCGGCGATCACCTCGGCGATGCGGTCGACGTCGAGCCGGCGGTCGAGCCCGATCGCGCGGTGGATGTTGTAGGAGGCGATCGTGAGGTGCACGTCAGGCGGCGCGGTAGCCGAGGAAATGCGGGTAGAGCTGCGTCGGGTGCGTGAGCGGCGCCGGCAGGCTGACGCCGGCCGGACACAGGACGAACGTGTAGAGCTCCTCCTCGGCCGGTCCGGCGTGGGCGCCCACCTCGTCCACGTAGGACACGTGGCCCTCGGGGGCGTCGTGGCCGTAGATCACGAGGTCGCCGGCGCTCGGCATGGCCATCAGCGCCCGGATCTGCTCGACGACGTAGGCGCCGTCCCGGCGCCGCGCGAAGGGGTGGCCGTCGGCGCCGTCCAGCCGGTAGCGCTTGCCCTGCACGATGCACACCGGTCCGGCGGCCGAGCGGGCGAGGACGAAGCCCACCCCGCGGGCGCGGGAGATCTCGTCGACCAGGCCCGGCCACTGTGCGTCGAACGCCTCGATGCCGACCGGGCTCGGGCTGGCCAGCACGTACACGAAGGCGTTGGGGCCGGCGCCGATGACGCGCACGCCGGCCCGCTCCCACGCCTCGGGCAGCTCGCCCATCATCCGCAGGAAGTCGTGGGCCAGGTAGTTGACGAAGCGCTGGAACAGGCCGGGCTCGCGCCGGCCGCGCAGCGCCTTGATCCCGCGCACGAGCCGCCGGCCGTGGGGGCGGGCGGTGTCGACGGGCTCGACCCCGGCCGGGGCGAAGAACTCGTCGATCAGCACCCGCTCCAGCCCGCGGCCGGCCAGCCGGACGTACGGGGTGCAGGCCACCTGCCCGTGGTCGGACAGGATGTAGAGGTCATAGCGGTGCTCGGGGACGCGGCGGGCGACGCGCCACAGGTCCCGGATGGCCCGGTCCACCCGGCGCAGGGCGCGCAGCGCGCGACGGTGGCGCGGTCCGTAGGCGTGGGCCATCACGTCGTAGTCCAGGTAGTTGACGTAGATGGCAGGCACGCCGGCGTACATGTCGCGGCTCACCGCCAGCGTGAAGAGCTGCCGGACCCAAACCGAGATCCCGATCTTGATCACCCGCCACTTCCAGCCCCGCCGGCTCTCGCCCACCGGGTCGGCCACGAACCGGAGGAGCGCGCGCACGACCTCGAGCACGGTGAGCACGGTGCTCTTGGCGAAGACCCAGGCCAGGACGAGGCCGGCCGAGAGCGCCCGCACCACCCCGCGCCCGGTCGGCCGCTTGAGCCGGGCGAAGCTGAACAGGTTGTTGGCGGCTCCGCCGGTGAACACGCAGCCGTAGGCGCTGCCGCCCTCCAGGATGCCGCGCCGGCCGGCGGCCTGCGCCGCCTCCACCCAGGCCGCGTCGCCAGCGCGCGGGAAGTACACGTCGCAGCGCCGGCGCTTGTCGTGGTAGTGGAAGCCCGGGATGTCGGGGTGGACGCCGTACATCATGGCGAGCATGAAGGCCGGGGTCGAGGTCGGCAGGCCGACCGCCATCGGCTCCAGCCGGTACCCGTGCCGTCGCAGGAGGCGGCTCAGGAAGGGCATGCGTCCCTCGGCCAGCGCCCGGCGGAGCACGCCGCGCGACAGACCGTCGATCTGGACGATGACGAAGCGGCGCCCGCCCGGCGCCGGCGCCGGCCCCAGCCGCAGCCGGCGGACCAGGCGATCGAGCCGATGCTGCAGGGCGAGGACCAGCTCGTCGAGCGACATCGCGATCCATTGTAATATCCCTGCCGACGTCATGACCGCGCCCGCTCCGATCGTCGCCGCCGTGCGCGCGTTCGTCGAGCGCGAGGTCCGGCCGGCCGCCCGCGCGCTCGATCAGGCCGACTGCTACCCGCACGAGCTGGTGGCCGGCCTCCGCGCGCTCGGCCTGTTCGGCGCCATGGTGCCGGAGGCCTACGGCGGGCTCGGGCTCGACACCGCGACCTACGCGCGGGTGATCGAGGAGCTGTGCCGCGGGTGGATGTCGCTGGCCGGCGTGATCAACAGCCACACCATGGCCGCGCTCATCGTGCTCCACCACGGCACCGAAGAGCAACGCCGGCGCTTCCTGCCCCGGTTCGCCGCCGGCGAGGCCCGGGGCGGCCTGTGCCTGACCGAGCCCCACGCCGGCTCCGACGTGCAGGCCATCCGCACGCAGGCCCGCCGGCGCGGCGACGAGTACGTCCTCAGCGGGACGAAGATGTTCGTCACCAACGGGCGCGAGGGGAACACGTTCGCGGTGCTGGCCCTCACCGACCCCGCCGCCTCTCCGCGCCACCGTGGCATGTCCTGCTTCATCGTCGAGAAGGGGCACCCCGGCTTCCGGGTGGCCCAGTCGCTGCACAAGCTGGGCTACCGGGGCGTGGACACCGTGGAGCTCGTGTTCGAGGAGGTCCCGGTGCCGGCCGCCAACCTGGTGGGCGGCGTCGAGGGCCGCGGCTTCGCCCAGGTGATGAGCGGTCTCGAGGTGGGCCGCATCAACATCGCCGCCCGGTTCGTGGGCGTCGCGCAGGCCGCGCTCGAGTCGAGCCTGGCCCACCCGGCCGGGGACGATCCGGCGCCGCTCGGAGCCATGGCCACCCGCGTGCGCGCCGCGCGGCTGCTCACCGGCTGGGCGGCCGGCCTCAAGGACCGACGCCAGCGGTGCGACCTCGAGGCCGGCATGGCCAAGCTCTTCGCCTCCGAGCGCGCCCAGGAAGTCGCGCGGCTGGCGCTCGGCTGGCAGGGCCCGGCCGGCGCCTCGACCGCTGGCGACACCGAGCGGCTCTACCGGGACACGCCGCTCATGATCATCGGCGAGGGGACCAACGAGATCCAGCGGACG
>DATLZL010000508.1:0-5394 GCA_035574035.1 Binatia bacterium
GGCTTCGGCCGGCCCGCCGGGCGCGGCAGCCTCACCGGGCGAGCCGCACCGGGCGGCTCGCCGCCGGTGATGTCAGGATCCGGCAACGGACTGGTCGGCGTCATGCCGGCGGCGTGCCTGGCTTCCGTAGCTCAATCGTCGCCAGAGCCATTCCAGAGGGCCCTGTTCGAACCGCCGGAGCCACCACACGGACGCGACCATCTGAGCCAACCCGATGGCAACCACCAGGCCCAGCAGGTGCGCGCGGTCGATCCGGGCGAACAGACCGAAGCCGTGTCCGTAGAAGATCGACGTGCACACCACGCTCTGCGCCAGGTAGTTCGTCAGCGCTGATCGCCCGACGGCGACCAGCCCTCGTGGGGGCGAGGCGCGTCGGCACAGGAGGATGACCGCGGCCATCCAGGCCAGGGCGACCGGAAGCCCACCCCAGTAATTCGCCTGATCGCTGATCGCCAGCGCCCGGGACGTCCAGCCCGACGCCGCGGCGTGTTCGACGCCCCAGACGACGACCGGTAGACCGGTGGCCGCACACGCCGAGCCCATGATCACGTAATCGCGGATGGGGCGCTCGGCGGTCAGGAAGCCGGACTTGAACAGCGCCGCGCCCACCAGCATGAGCCCTGTGAGTTGCCAGAGGCTGCGCAGGGCCAGTTCCGAGGTCTGCAAGCGGAGCGCGGTCGGTGCCCGGTGCTGCATCTGCTCCGCCCACGGGCCGCGGTAGCGGCTGGTCTCCCAGGCGATGGCGTCCGGCGCCGGGGAAGACAGGCCGCCGGCGGACGCGGGGCTCGCCCCATTCGCGATCCAGGCGATCAGCCCCGGCGCCAGGGAGCCGACCGCGTAGACGACGAGGCCGGTGACGAGCAGCCGCCGGACGGGGAGTTCCCGGTAGAGGTACGCGACCGACCCGGCCACGGCGAGAGTGACCAGCACGTCGCCGTACCACACCAGGTAGGCGTGCAGGAGTCCCACCAGGAACAGCACCGCCATGCGTCGGTAGTGCACGCGCGCGGGGTCGGCGCCGCGGCGGAGGCACCGATCCGCCATCAGAACGATGCCGGCGCCGAACAGCATGGCGAAGATCGCGATGAACTTGCCGTCGGCCAGCACCCGGGTCACCCACCACGCCCACCAGTGCGCGCCGCCGACGTCGCCTTGCGCCGTCGGATTCACGCGCGCGGACGCCACGAAGGCGAAGGACTGGATGTTGACGGCGAGGATGCCGAGGACGGCGAACCCCCGCAGCGCATCGAGCTCGGGCAGGCGCGGCGCCGGCGGCGGCATGACCGAGCCTAGCATGGCCGCTTCGGCCGCTCGAAACTGTGATAAAACAGGCGCGGAGCAGCGGTATGACCTGTCCGCGGTGCGGCCACCCCAACCTCGCCCAGGCCAAGTTCTGCGAGGAGTGCGGCTCCCCCCTGGCCCGCCGGTGTTCCCGCTGCGGGACCGGCCTGACGGCCACCGCCAAGTTCTGTCCCGAGTGCGGCGAGCCGGCCGGCGCGCCCCCCGCGGTGGAGGCGCCGGCCCGCTTCGCGGCCCCCGACGCCTACACGCCGCGACATCTGGCCGAGCGGATCCTCGTCTCCCGGTCCGCCCTCGAAGGCGAGCGCAAGCAGGTCACGGTCCTGTTCGCCGACCTGAAGGGTTCCATGGAGCTGCTGGCCGCCCGGGACCCGGAGGAAGCCCGGCGCGTCCTCGACCCGGTGCTGGAGCGCATGATGGAGGCGGTGCACTTCTACGAGGGCACCGTGAACCAGGTGATGGGCGACGGGATCATGGCGCTGTTCGGCGCGCCGGTCGCCCACGAGGATCACGCCATCCGGGCCTGCTACGCCGCGCTCCGCATGCAGGACGCGGTCAAGACCTACGCCGAGCAGGCCGCGGCGCCGGTGCAGATCCGGGTGGGACTCAACTCGGGAGACGTCGTCGTCCGCTCGGTGGGCAGCGACCTGCGGATGGATTACTCCGCGGTCGGGCAGACGACCCACCTGGCGGCGCGGATGGAGCAGGTCGCCTCGCCGGGCTCCATCCTGATGACGCCGGCCACGCTTCGACTCGTCGAGGAGTGGGTCCAGGTCGCTCCGCTGGGTCGCGTTCCCATCAAGGGGCTGTCGGAGCCGCTCGACGTCTTCGAGTTGATCGGAGCCAACGCGGTCCGCTCCCGGTTCCAGGCCCGGGCCGGACGCGGGCTGAGCCGGTTCGTCGGCCGGAGCATCGAGCTGGCCGCGCTCGCGTCGGCGTTCGAGCGGGCCCGCCGCGGACAGGGGCAGATCGTGGCGGTGATCGCCGAGGCCGGACTGGGCAAGTCCCGTCTGTGCGCGGAGTTCGTCCGGTCGGCCGCGACGCGGGACGCGCTCGTCCTCGAGACGGGCTGCATCTCCTACCGCAAGGCGACGTCGTATCTGCCCGTCATCGAGCTGCTGCGCGGCTACTTCCAGATCGAAACTCGCGACGATCCCGCCAAGATCCGCGAGAAGATCACCGGCAAGGTGCTGTCGCTCGATGCCGCGCTGGAGCCGTTCATGGCGGCCTACCAGTGGCTGCTGGACGTGCCGATCGACGACCCGCAGTGGCAGCGGCTCGACGCGCCGCAGCGCCGGCAGCGCGCCGTGGACGGGGTCAAGCGCCTGCTCCTCGCCGAGGCCCGTGTCCAGCCGGTGGTGCTGCTGTTCGAGGATCTGCACTGGCTCGACGCCGAGACCCAGGGCGTCCTCGACAGCCTGGTCGAGGGGCTCATCACGGCCCGCCTGCTCCTGCTGGTCACGTACCGCCCTGAGTATCGCCACGGCTGGGGCGGCAAGTCCTACTACCGGCAGGTCCGGATCGAGCCGCTGGAACCCGCCACGGCCGACGAGCTGCTCGACGCGCTGCTCGGGACCGATCGAGCGCTGGAGCCGCTCAAGCGCCGGCTCGTCGCACGCACCCAGGGCAACCCCTTCTTCATCGAGGAGACCGTGCGGACGCTGCGGGAAAGCGGGGTGCTGGCCGGGGAGCCCGGAAACCTGCGCCTGACCCAGCACATCGACAGCGTGCAGGTGGCGCCGACCGTCCAGGTCCTCTTGGCGGCCCGGATCGACCGGCTCCCGGACGAGGAAAAGCGACTCCTGCAGTGCGCGGCGGTGGTGGGCACCGACGTGCCGTTCACCCTCCTGCAGGCGGTCGCCGACCAGCCCGACGAGGACCTGCGCCGCGGCCTGGGCCACCTGCAGGCGGTCGAGTTCCTCTACGAGTCCCGCCTGTTTCCCGACCTCGAGTTCAGCTTCCGGCATGCGCTCACGCACGACGTGGCTTACGGCAGCCTGCTCCAGGATCGCCGGCGCGCCCTGCACGCCCGCATCGTGGAGGCGATCGAGCGGCTGTACCGGGGACGCCTGGCCGAGCACGTCGAGCGGCTCGCGCATCACGCCTTTCGGGGTGAGGTCTGGCCGAAGGCAGCGACCTACTGCCGTCAGGCGGGGCTCAAGGCCCAGGGACGCTCGGCCCATCGGGAGGCCGTGTCGTGGTTCGAGCAGGCCCTGACGGCGGTTCACCGGCTCCCCGACTCCCGCGAGGCGTGGGAACAGATCGTCGACCTCCGGCTGAACCTCCGCGCCTCGCTGTATCCGCTGGGGGAGTTCCAGGCGATCCTGGAGCACCTGCAAGCGGCGGAAGCCCTGGCCGGCAAGCTGGACGACGAGCTCCGGCAGGGCTGGGTGGCGCTGCACCTGGGCGATTACCTGCGCCATACGGGACGCTTCGCCGACGCCTGCGCTTACCTCGAGCGCGCCTCCGCCATCGCCCAGGCGCTGCGCGACGCACCGCTGCGACTCTCGGCCGGGCATTACCTCGGACTGACCTACCACGCGCTCGGCGACTACCGGCAGGCCGCCGCCTGGTTGCGGGCCGGCGTCGACGTCCCGGCGGAGCAGGCCGGCGGGGAGTGGCGGACGCAGACCGGCTCGCGGGTCGGCTTCGAAGCGATCAACCTCGCCTGGCTGGCGCGGAGCCTCGCGGACGCCGGTGAGTTCGACGAGGCCGTCGGGTGGGGACGACGGGCGCTCGAACTGGCCGAGCAGCTCAACACGCCCTACAGCCTGACCGCCACCGCGTTCGCGCTCGGCTCGGTCCTGGCGTTGCGGGGTGAGTTCCAGGAAGCCATCCCCTTGCTCGAACGGGCTCGCTCGATCGCCCTCGAGTGGGACATTCCGCTCTACGCGTGTCACGTGCTCCGGGCGCTCGGCTACGCCTATGTCCGGACCGGTCGGGTCGGGGATGGACTGGCCCTGCTGCGTGAAAGCGTCGCCGGTGTCGAGGCGCGATCGCTGGCGGTCCAGCAGGCTCGGGTGCTGGCGCTGCTCGGCGAAGCGTTGCTCCTGTCGGGGCGAACGGACGAGGCGGCGGCGACGGCCGCACGGGCGCTCCAGCTCGCCCGTGAGCGTGGGCAGCGCGGCGACGAGGCGACGGCGCTCGCCGTCCTGGCGCTGATCGCGGCCACCGCCGATCCGCCGGATCAGGCGGCGGCGGAACAGCACTACCGGGCGGCGCTCGACCTCGCCGTCCCGGCCGGCATGCGCCCGCTCGAGGCGCGCTGCCGCCTGGCCCTCGGCATGCGCTGTCTCGACACCGGCCGCGCGGCCGAGGCGGCAGCGCACCTGGGCACCGCCGCCGCTCTCGCCGCCGAGATGCAGATTCCGGCGATCGCCCGGCAAGCCTTGGCGGCGCTGGGCCGGATCGGCCCGGTCGTCGCGGTGGCGTCCGACCGACCCCTGATCTACGAGCGGCTCGGCGGCTGGGCGGGTGACGAGGGCCCGCGCGTCATCCTGGGCGCCGAGTCGTCCGGATCAGGCGCGCCGGCGGTCCGGGTCCGCACCTTCGCGGCCGGGCCGGAATAGCTCCGGGCCCGACCGGGCCCGACCGGTCTCCGGCGGGCAGCGGTGACGCAGGAGGAGGCGGGGTCGGGGCTCGCTCGACCGATAGTCGGGCAGGGTTCGCTCCAGGACGAAGACGATCTCCAGCTCCTCGACCGCGCGCCCGGCCTCGTGGGTCCGATTCCAGCGCCGGCAGACGTAGTCGGCGTACGCCGGCGCGTACTCGGGATGGTCGGCGAGCGCCATCATCAACCGGCGCCATCGCGCGTTGGGATAGTCGGCGCTGGCCGGCTGCGGCTTCTCCCACGTGACCGGTCGGCCGCCGCGCATGAGGTCGACCACTTCACCCGAGCGAAGCCGAGCCGGGAGGACGTACCACCCGTCGTTCTTGAGCGGATGCGGGGCGAACATCGACCACGTCTGGTCGAGCCCCAGGAGATACGCCAGCGACTGCGCCCGCTCGGAGAACCGAACCGGCGACGCCGGCAAGGCCATCACGTTCCAGAGGAGGACATAGCCCAGAAGCAGCAGGGCCGCCGCGTCGGCCACG
>DATLZL010000509.1:0-9873 GCA_035574035.1 Binatia bacterium
GCGCCTGCGCGCTGGCGTGCGTGCACTGCCGGGCCGATGCCATCGTCCGCCGGCACCCGGACGAGCTCACCACCGCCGAGGGCCGACGGCTGATCGACCGCGTACGGGCGTTCGGCGACCCGCCGCCCCTGCTCGTGCTCACCGGCGGCGACCCGCTGCGCCGCCCCGACATCGCCGACCTGGTCGCCTACGGCACCGCCGGCGGGCTCAGCGTGTCGCTCACGCCGAGCGGCACCGGCGCCGCCACCGAGGCGCGGCTGCGGACCCTGCGCGAGGCCGGCCTGGCGCACCTGGCCGTCAGCCTGGACGGCGCCGACCAGGCAGCGCACGACGCCTTCCGCGGCGTCCGCGGCTCGCACCGCCACACGCTGCGGATCCTCGACCGGGCCCGCACGCTCGGGCTGCCGGTCCAGGTCAACACGACCGTCAGCCGCCAGACCGTGGGCGAGCTGCCGGCTCTGGCCCGGCAGGTCGAGGAGATCGGGGCCGTGCTCTGGGCGCTCTTCTTCTTGATCCCCGTCGGCCGGGCGCGGGCCAGCACCGCCCTGAGCGCGGCCGAGATCGAGCGCGTCCTCGAGTGGCTGGCCGACCTGGCTCCCCACGTCCCGTTCGGGGTGAAGACTACCGAGGCGCCCCACTTCCACCGGGTGCTGGCGCAGCGGGGCGCTCCCGACGGGTTTCGACCGGGCCAGGCTCCGCCGGCGACGGGCCGACCGGACCGGGCCGCTCGAGCGGGCCGCGCCGTGACCGACGGCAACGGCTTCCTCTTCATCGACCACGTCGGGGAGATCTGCCCGAGCGGCTTCCTGCCGCTGCCGGCCGGCAGCGTCCGCCGCGACGACCTCGTGAGCGTCTACCGCGACAGCGCCCTGTTCCAGGCCCTGCGCAATCCGAGCCGCCTCGGCGGGCGGTGCGGGCGCTGCGAGTACCGCCTCCTCTGCGGCGGCAGCCGGGCCCGCGCCTTCGCCGCCACCGGCGACCCGCTGGCCGAAGACCCGGGCTGCGTGTGGGAGCCCGCGGCGCCACGCGCCTCGGACGCGACGCCGGGCCTGACGACGATCGCCGGCGGACGGGACCCGGAGGTCCGGCTGGCCGGCCCGGAGCCTGCCGGACCGGACCGCGCGTCGGTGATGGCGGCGCTGGAGAGCGTCTTCGACCCCGAGCTCGGAATGTCGGTAGTCGAGCTGGGGCTCGTCTACGAGCTGGCCGTGCGGGACCGCACCGTCCACGTGACCATGACGCTCACCACGCCGGGCTGTCCCATCCACGACGTCATGCCGGGCTGGGTCCGGAACGCGATCCTCCGCGTGCCGGGGGTGGAGCGCGTGGACGTCGAGCTCACGTTCGACCCGCCGTGGAGCCCGGAGCGGATCGGCCGCCGCCCGGCTTTCCGGGACGCGGGCTGACGAGGACGGTCCCGACGAGGTTGGGCGCCCCCCAGACGGCGAGCCCGGAGAGCGCGACCCCCGGCGCGAGCCACCGGAGCCCCACGGCACCGCGCAGGAGCCAGAGGACCACCGGGCGGGCGACCTTCCTGAGGCCGGCGCTCTGCCGTATGCTCGCAGGCCATGACGGAGGATCCGGGGACCGGCCCCTTCGCAGTCTTGCTGGGTATCCGCCGCCTGGAGATGGCGGACGGGCGCGGGCGCTTCGCGCTCACCGCCCGCCCGGAGCATATGAACCCGCACGGCGTCGTCCATGGCGGCGTGGTCTACACGCTGGTGGACTATGCCATGGGGGCCGCGCTGGTCTCGCGTCTCGGCCCCGGTGAGCGCTGCGCGACGCTCGAGATCACGATCCACTACCTGGCGGCCGCCACCGGCGGCGAGCTCACGGCCGAGGCCCGCGTCGTGCACCGGAGCCGCCGGATCGCCGTCCTGGAGGGCCGGGTCCTCGGCGATGACGGCCGGGAGATCGCCCGGGCGCTCGGCTCCTTCTACGTGCAAGCACCGGCCTGATTCTCCAGGGCGGCGGTCAACACCGCCAGGGCGGCCTCGGCGGCGACCACCGAGGCGCCCGGCCCCTGCTCGACCTCGACCGCCTCGAACTCCCGACCGAGCGCCCGCCGCGCCTGCTCGTCCAGCACGGCCTCGGCCATCGGGAACAGGACCTCGTTCTCCTTGTCGATGTGCTGGCGCAGGAGGCGCACATACTCGCGGGCGGCCGCCACCCGCTGGCCGGTCTCGCCTTCCAGCATCGTCCGGATCAGCGCGCGCCCGTGCTCGTGCTCGGCCAGCATCACGCCGATGGGGCCGCCCGCGGCGGGAATCCCGGCCTTGACCATCGCCGGAAACAGCGCGCGCTCTTCCTTGGCGTGATGGGAGGCATCGGCGAAGCGACGGAGCCACGCCACCGCGCGGTCCCACCAGCCGTCCGGGAGCGGGCCGCCGGCGTCCAGCCGGTCGGCCGCGGATTCGAGAACCCTGAGCGCATTCAGGATGACGCGGTGCTCGTCGCGCAGGACGTCGGTCGGGCTGCTCATGGGTGACCTCCTTGCCGTCATGGGTAGCGCTGGACTGCCGCGCCACGCCATGACGGCGCTCATAGATGCGCCGGCATCACGAAAATGACGCGCGCGGCGGATTCCCGGCCGCCGCCGAACCGCCTACCGTACCCCCAGCCGAGCGCCCGCTCGGCCGGAGGTTCGGGTTGGCGATCGAGAACCGGTACAACGACATCTTGAAGGCAGCCGAGGAGGTCATCGGGCGGCGCGGCTACCACCAGGCCTCCATCCGCGAAATCGCCCGGGCCGCCGGTCTTTCCCTGGCCGGGCTCTACCACTACGTGGGCGGCAAGGAGGAGGTGCTCTTCCTCGTCCTGGACCGCGCGCTGGACACCCTCGTCGCCGCCCTCGACAGCGCCCTGGCCGAGGCCCGGACGCCCGAGGCGCGCCTGCTGGCGCTGATACGCACGCACCTCGACTTCGGCTTCCGTCACGCGGCGGCGCTCAAGGTCGTCAACCGCGACTGGGAGGCGCTGCCGGAGCCCCGGCGGGCGGAGATCGCCGCCAAGCGCAACGCCTACGTGGCCCGGGCCCTGGGCGTGCTGCGCGAGCTCGACGGGCACGGGCGCTCCGGGGACGAGCTGCTTTCGGCCACCAACCTCCTGCTCGGGATGCTGAACGGCATCGCCCGCCGGCCGTTCCTGCGCTCGAGCGAGGACGTCGGCACGCTGGCCTCGGAAGTGGGCGGCCTCTTTCTCTACGGCTTCCTGGAACGGGCCGGCGCCGGCAGGCCAGCCCCGGCGGTGGGAGGCGAGCATGGCCGTTGATGCGATCGAGCAGTGCCGCGAGCGCGCGAGCCGGCCCCTGGGCGAGATCGCCGCGGAGTGGAAGAGCGCGCATCCGGGCGGGCGGGCGGTGGCGCTCTACCCGGTCTGGGCCCCGGCCGAGATCGTCCACGCCGCCGGCATGCTGCCGCTGGCGCTGCTCGGGGCCGGGGGCAGCGTGGAGCTCACCCACGCCGACGCACGTTTCCAGTCGTTCGTGTGCTCCATCGCCAAGTCGACCCTGGAGCTGGGTTTCCAAGGCCTGGTCAAGGGCGTCGACGGGTTCGTCTTCTCCAACATTTGCGACGTCGCCCGCAACCTGGCCTCGATCTACCAGCGCAACTTCCCGGACTCGTTCGTGGAGTACCTGCACCTGCCGCAGAATTCCACCTCGCCGGCCGTGGTCGGCTACCTGGCCGGGGAGCTGCGCCGCCTGGCCGACCGGTTCGCCGACGCCTTCGGGCTCCGGATCACCGAGACCGCGCTCGCTAAGTCGATCGAGACCTACAACGCGCTGCGCCGCCGCATCCGGGCCCTCTACGCGCTCCGGATCGCCGAGCCGCAGCGGCTGTCCACGGTGGAGCTCTACCTGGCCCTGCGGTCCGCGGCGCTGGCGCCCCCGGAGGAGGCGCTGGGCTCGCTCGACGCCCTGCTGGCCGAGGCCGGGCAGCGGCCCGCCCGGCGGCAGGACCGGATCCGGGTGGTGGTGGAGGGGGCCTTCTGCGAGCAGCCGCCCCTGGGCCTGCTGGAGGTGCTGGAGGACGCCGGCTGCTACGTGGTCGAGGACGACCTGATGCTGGGCTGGCGCTGGTACACGGCCGACGTCGAGGGCGACGGCGACCCGTTCGAGCGGCTGGCCGCCGCCTACGTCCACCAGGCCGTTCCCTCCTCGACCCGCCACGAGAGCCGCCGGCACCGCGCCGACGGCCTGATCGAGAAGGTCCGCCGCGCCCGGGCCGACGCCGTCATCTTCCTGCCGGCCAAGTTCTGCGAGCCGGCCCTGTTCGACTACGTGCTCATGAGGCAGGGCCTGGAGCGCGCCGGCATCCCGCACCTCCTCGTCGAGTTCGAGGAGAAGATGTGGACCTTCGAGCGCACGCGCAACGAGATCGAGACCTTCGTGGAAAGCCTGCTCTTCGAGTGACGAGGAGTTCGCCATGGCGCCAGCCGTCACCGAGCGGCAGTATCAACATCGGGTCCACGAGCACTCCCGCCGGCTGATGTCCGAGTGGATGGCCGCGCTCGGCCGGGCCGAGGCCGAGGGCGTGCCGACCGCCGCGCTCATGATCTCCGGCAACTGCGTGGAGCTCCTGCGGGCCTGCCACCTGCTGCCGATGTTCCCGGAGGTGACGGCGCTCCAGAACGCCATCCGCAAGAAGTCGCTGCCGCTCATCCTGAAGGCCGAGCAGGCCGGCTACTCCAGCGACAACTGCGCTTACGTGAAGGCCGACATCGGCCTCTTCCTGGAAGGCGGCATGGGCCCCGGCAAGCCCATCCCGTTCCCGAGCCTCATCGTCTGCAACTACGTGGGCTGCAACGTCTACGTCAAGTGGTTCGAGCACCTGGCCGACATCTCCGGCGCGCCGCTCTTCATGCTGGACGTGCCCTTCGCCCGCACGCCGGAGCCGAGCCCGAACGACGTCCAGTACGTCGTCAGTCAGCTCCGCGAGCTCATCGCCCTCTGCGAGTCGATCACCGGCCGCCGGTTCGACATCGACGAGCTGCGCGAGATCCTCCACCACGCGGCCCGGGCCGAGGAGGGCTACGCCCGGGCCAAGCATCTGACCAAGCACCACCCGGCGCCCTTCGACGCCTACTTCGACTCCATCAACATGATGGGGCCGATCAACGTGCTGCGCGGCACCCGGGAGGCGGCCGAGTTCTTCGACGCCGCGGTGGCGGAGTTCGAGGCGCTGGCCGCCCAGGGGCTGGGGCCGCTGACCGAGGAGCGCTTCCGCACGGTCATCGAGGGGCCGCCCCCCTACCCCTACTACAAGAACTTCCGCAACCTCTTCACGCGCTGGGGCGCGGTGGCGGTGCAGTCCACGTACTCCACCGTCGGCGGCATCTGGGAGTGGGGGTTCCGCCACGACCCGCGGCGGGCGCTGGAGTCCATCGCCGAGCAGATGCTGCGCGAGAACCTCACCAACCGCTCCATCACCGCGCGCTACCAGCAGATCCGCCGCTACGTCGAGGAGTGGGAGGCCGACGCGCTCGTCATCCACTCCATCAAGTCGTGCCGGCTCTTCTCGGCCGGCCAGGGCGACATGCGCGACTACTTCACCCGCGAGCTCGGCGTGCCGACGCTGCTGGTCGAGTCCGACCTGGAGGACCCGCGCTACTACGCCGAGGCCCAGCTCCGGAACCGCATCGACGCCTTCTTCGAGGCGCTCGAGCACAAGAAGCTCACGGCGGCGGCCGGCTGAGGAGTCGGCGATGACGGCGGCGGCAGTCGCGAAGGTTCCGGTCTACTGCTACCAGTGTGTGGCCGGCCCCGACCTGCTCAAGGTGGTCGTGAAGGACGGCCTCGCCGTCGGCGTCGAGCCCAACCACGACCTGGCCGACCGGCACCCCGCCGGCGGCAAGGTCTGCGTGCGCGCCTACGCCCTGATCCAGAAGCTCTACAACCCCCACCGGGTGCGTCAGCCGATGCGGCGCACCAACCCGAGGAAGGGCCGGGACGAGGACCCCCGCTGGGTCCCCATCTCCTGGGACGAGGCCCTCGATCTCCTGGCCGAGCGGCTGCGCGCACTCCGCGCCCGGGGCCTGGTGGACGAGGCCGGCTACCCGCGGCTGGCCGTCACCTTCGGCGCCGGCGGCATCGCGCCCGCCTACCTGGGGACCTTCGCGGCCTTCCTGGCCGCCTGGGGTCCGGTGGACCAGGGCATCGGCTCCGGCCAGGGCGTGAAGTGCTACCACTCCGAGCACCTCTACGGCGAGTTCTGGCACCGGGCCTTCACGGTGGCCGCCGACATCCCCCGCTGCGACTACGTGCTCTCCTTCGGCTACAACGGCGACGCCTCCGGCGGCGTGACCGGTGCGTTCCGCCACGCCGAAGCCCGCGCGCGCGGTCTGCGCTGGGTGCAGATCGAGCCGCACCTGTCGGTGACCGGCGCCGGGGCCACCGAGTGGGTGCCCATCCGGCCCAAGACGGACGCCGCCGTCCTGTTCGCGCTGCTGCACGTGATCCTGCACGAGCGCGACTGGCGCCGGGTCTGCGACGTCCCGTTCCTCGAGACGATGACGGCCTCGCCGTATCTCGTCGGCCCCGGCGGCTGGTACCTGCGCGATCCCGAGACCCGCCGGCCGCTGGTGTGGGACCTGGACCGCGAGCGCCCGGTCCCCTTCGACGACCCGGCCTGCCGCCGTCCGGCGCTGGAGGGCGCCTTCATCGCGGCCGGGGTCGAGGTGGGCGCCGACGGCGCCGCCCGCACCGTCGCCGACCGCGTCCGCCCCGCCTTCGCCCTGCTCCGCGAGCACGTGGCGCGCTACACGCCCGAGTGGGCCGCGTCCATCGCCGATGTGCCGGCCGCCACCATCCGCCGGCTGGCCGCCGAGTATCTCGCCCACGCTCGGGTCGGGAGCACCATCGAGATCGAGGGCGTGACCTACCCGCACCGGCCCGTCGCCGTGCTGCTCGGCAAGACCGTCACCAACGGCTGGGGCGGCTACGAGTGCTGCTGGGCACGCACGGTGCTGGCCGCGCTGGTCGGGGCGCTGGAGGTCCCGGGCGGCATCCTGGGCACGACGGTGCGGCTCAACCGACCCGCCCAGGATCGTCTGCGGTCGGTCGAGCCGGGGCCCGACGGGTTCATGGCGCAACCCGTCAACCCGACCAGCCGCCAGCGGTGGGAGGCGGCGCCCCGCATCCGCAACGCCTACCGGACGCTGGTGCCGCTGGCCGACAACTCGCCGTGGTCGCCCGCGCTCGGGCCCGCCCACCTGCCGTGGCTCTTCATGAGCGACCCGCCGGAGCGCTGGCCGGCGCCGACGCCGCCCGACGTCTGGATCATCTACCGGACGAACCCGGCCATCTCGAACTGGGACACCGAGCGCGTCGAGCGCGAGCTCGAGCGCTTCCCCTTCGTCGCCGCCTTCGCCTACACCCTGGACGAGACCAATTGGTACGCCGACCTGCTGCTGCCGGACGCCACCGATCTCGAATCGCTCCAGCTCTACCGGATCGGCGGCACCAAGTACATCGAGCAGTACTGGCAGCACACGGGCTGGGCCCTGCGCCAGCCGGTGGCCGCCTCGCCCTGCGACACGCGCGACCTCACCGACGTCGCCACCGAGCTGGCCGACCGCGTCGGCATCCTCGACGGCTACCTGGCCGCCCTCAACCGCGGCGCCGGCACCACCGTCGCCCTGACCGGCCCGGGCTGGGACTACTCGTTCGCTCCCGGCGAGCGACCCTCCTCGGAGGAGATCTGGGACCGCGTGTGCCGCGCGGCCACCCGGGCGCTGACCGGCGGGCGCGAGGAGCGCGACCTGGCCTGGTTCCGCCGGCACGGCGCCTTCCTGGTGCACTTCCCCGAGACCCGTTACTACCTGCACACGGCCATGGCCGCCCGCGGGCTCCGCTACGAGCTGCCCTACCAGGAGCGCATCCGGCGGATGGGCGAGGAGCTAGCGGCCCGCCTGCACGAGCGCGGCATCACGTGGTGGGATGCCCAGCTCGAGGAGTACCAGGCGCTCCCCGGCTGGAAGGACTTCCCCGACATCTGGCGGCGGACCGCGCTCGCCCGCGGCCGCACGCCCGAGGAGTTCCCGTTCTGGCTGCTCACGAGCCGCAGCATGCAGTACTCCTGGGGCTCGAACGTCTCGCTGCCGGTCCTGGCCGACGTGGCCCGCAACGTCCGCGGCCACTTCGGCGTGATGCTGAACCGCGCCGCCGCCCGGCGCCTGGGCATCGCCGACGGGGATCTCGTCGAGCTCCGGTCACCGACCGGCGTCACCCACGGCCGCGCCATGCTGCGCGAGGGCGTGCGGCCCGACGTCGTCGTGGTGCTCCAGCAGTTCGGCCACTGGGCCACGCCCTTCACCCGCGACCTCGGCATGCCGAACCTGAACCAGGTAGCGGCGATGGACCTCGCCCTCACCGACGCCACCGGCTCCGGCGCCGACCTGGTTCCCGTGGCGGTCAGGAAGCTCCCATGAGACTCGCGGACCGTGACGCCTCGGATCGGCCGGTCGATGGATCCCAGGCCGTGATCGCGGCGGGGCACGGGCGTGGCGATGGCCCGGGGGCCCGGGCCCGGCCGAGGATCGCCTGATGCGCTGGGGCATGGTCATCGACACGCGGCGCTGCGTCGGCTGCCAGACCTGCACCATCGCGTGCAAGCAGGAGCACGCGCTGCCGCCGGGCTACCAGTGGCGGTTCGTGGCCGACTGCGAGGTCGGCGAGTACCCGGACGTGCGACGGCTCTTCCTGCCCATGCAGTGCATGCACTGCGCGGAGCCCCCGTGCGTGCCGGTCTGCCCGACCGGCGCCTCCCGCCGGCGCGCCGACGGCATCGTCTGGGTGGCGTACGAGGCGTGCATCGGGTGCGGCTACTGCGCGGTGGCCTGTCCCTATCACGCCCGGCACCTGATGCACGACACGCCGACCTGGTTCGACGTCCCCACGCCGGTCGATCGGGTCACGGCCCGGCCCGAACGCCGCGGCGTGATGACCAAGTGCACGTTCTGTCGCGAGCGGGTGGACGAGGGCCTGGCCCGCGGCCTCCAGCCCGGCCTCGATCCCGAGGCGACGCCGGTCTGCGCCGTCGCCTGCCTTACGGGCGCGATCGTCTTCGGCGACCTGGACGACCCCGGAAGCCCCGTCTCCAAGCGGCTGGCCGAGGGAGGCGCCGTGCCGCTCCTGCCCGAGGCCGGGACCGAGCCCCGCGTCTTCTACGTGGTGGACTGACGTGAGCGCGCCGCCGAGCGTCGTCCTGATTCCCGCCCGGCCCCAGACGCTGTGGGGCTGGCCGGCGGTGGCCAACTTCGTCCTGGGCGGTCTGGGCAGCGGCCTCTACCTGGTCGCCGCCGTCACCGCCGGCTTCGGCCGGACGCCGGCCGTCCTCACGGCGGCCTGGCTCGGGCCGCTGCTGGTCCTGGCCGGCTTCGGAGCCGTCGCCCTGGAGGCCGGCCGGCCCCATCGCGGCGCCCGAGTGCTGGCGCGCGTGACGACGTCGTGGATGTCCCGCGAGTGCGCACTGGGACTCGGCTTCACGGCGCTGGCCGCGCTGGAATTCCTGGCGCCCGGCTCGCTCGCCCGGATGGCGGCCGCCGCCCTGGCCGCGCTGTTCGCCGTCGCCCAGGGCTTCATTCCCCGCCGTGCCCGGGCCGTCAGCGCCTGGGACGTCCCCGTGCTGCCGGCGCTCTTCGCCGTCTCGGCCCTCGCCTCGGGCCTGGGCCTCCACGCGCTGCTGGCGGCCATCGCCGGCGACGGAGCCGGACCGGCGCTCCTGGCCGCGGTCGCCGCGGCCGCGCTACTAGGAGCCCGTCCCGGTAATCATGTTTAGTGCACGACTCGGCCGCGCGTCACCGATAATGCCGGCATGGCCAAGACCTTCCGCCCGTTCGACCGCGACCAGATGCTGCTGATGCCGCCGTCGCTGC
>DATLZL010000510.1:0-4950 GCA_035574035.1 Binatia bacterium
GGGCCTGCTGTGCGGATTCCCTCTCCTCCCGCGCGCGTCGCTCCGCGTCCCGAAGCCGAGCGCGGATGGCACCGGCCTGACGCACCGCCTCACGGGCCGCCTGCTCGTGAGCCGCGGCCGCGCGTTCCAGGTCCCGGGCCCGGCGGTCGGCCTCCTCCATCTCGGCCGCCGCCACCCGCTCGGCCTCGCGTGCGCGTTTCGCTGACGGGTCCTCGAAGGCGGTGGCCGATCGGCGCCTGGGCACACCGCCCTCCGGAGGACCGGACGGCAGGCCGCCCTCGGGCGGCTTCGCGCCTTCCGGGAGTGACCACTCGCTCGAGCCCGCCAGCACCTCGAAGCCCGGCGCGCGCGGCTCCTCGCTGACGGCGCCCGCCCGCAAGGCCCGGCGCGCACGCGGGTCCGCCGCGGTGGCAACGAGTGTGGCCGACACGCGGGAGAGCAGCGGGGGAGCGGGGCGGGCACCGGTCTCGACCAGGAGATCGCGCGCTTCCTCCAGCAGCCGCTGGAGCAGCCGCCGATGCTCGGCGATCCGCACCCGCATCCCGCCGGACCGCGCACGCGAGGGACGGCGCAGCCGTTCCACGACCCGGACGAACTGCTCCACCTCGGCGCCGCGACGCCGCGCCAGCTGGTTGACGACCCACACGGCGACGTTGGGCTTGGGAAGCCGCCGGACGGCGGCCGAGTCGCCGGACCGGCCGGCCCGGCGACGCTCGGCAGCCAGGGCGTTGCGCGCCCGCGTGAACTCCGACCGCGGCAGCCCGTAGAGCGCGCGGACGTCGGCGTCGATCAGCGTCCCCGAGGCACCACGGTGACGTCGAGGTTGACGGCGTCGCCTTCGCGGACCGTCGCCGCGGCCATCGGCGGCAGCCGGAGCTTGATCTTGCTGCCGTCGGCCGTGCGGACCGTCACTTCCCCGCGCTGGCGCTCCACGTCCGTCACCTCGCCCACGACCCGGTGGTTGACCGGTCCCCGCACGGACGCGGCGGCGGACTCGGTGATGATCACCTGCTGCCCTCCCTCGGCCGGCAAGGTGGTGGTCGTGGTCTGCGGTTCAGGCTGCGTGGCGGCACATCCGGCCGCCGCCAGCGCGGCCGCGGTCAGGACTGCCCAGGCAAACGTCCTCATGACTTCGGCCCTCCCCGTCTCGCCCCTCGTCGGTCGCGCAGAGCAAGCCGGGTGCCAGGGGCTGAGGGTCAGTCCATGCTGAGCCAGGTGCGCAGGCGACGGAAGGCCGAGGCGATCTCCTCGCCCGTCGCCCGGCTTTCGCGCTTGACCGTCTCCCAGTCCTCCCTGATCCGGGCCGCCAGCCCCGGTTCCGGCGCGCGGCGCTCGCCGGGGCCGTCGCGCCGAGCCGGCTCGGACTCGACCCGGGGTGTGCGGGCGGCCTCCGCCGCGACCCGCTCGGCCCGCGACGCCGCCGGAACACCGGTCTCCTCCGTGCCGCCGGGGGCCGCGGAGGTTCGCGGTGGGTCGGGCACGACGCGGGCACTCGCCCCGGTCTCGGGTCTCGGCGCGTCCGCCGGCGGCGGTGGCACCGTTCGTGCCGGCGAAGCCGGCCCCTGGGGTTCGGTACCCTGGCCCCGCGCGACGTTCGGTGTCGAGCGGGCGGCCTCGGGCGATCGCCGAGCGGAGGCGGTCATGCGGGCGCGGTCGGCCGCCATCCGTTGCTCCAGACGCTGCAGGTCGGCCCGGGCGCTCTCGACGTCGGCGCTGACCTGACGCAGGCCGGTGGCGACGTCGCCGAGACGGGCCTCGACACCGCCGACCCGGCCCTCGGCCCGGGCCAGCCGCGCCTCGACGCCCTCGACGCCGGTCGCCGCCCCGTCCGCACGCGATTCGGCTCGCTCCAGCCGGACGTGGACGGCCCCCAGACGCGCCTCGAGGGCGGCCAACTGACGGGTCAGATCCTCGAGCGCCCCGGCGCGGCCGACCGGGGACTCGGGGCTGCGGGCCATCGCGACGACGGCCAGCATGGCGGCGAGGGCGAAAGCGGCGCCGGCCAGGGCGTGGCCAACGCGGGTCACAACGAGCCCGCGCGGCGGAGGAGCGTCGGGGTCTTCGGCGGTCGAAAAGCCGTATCGGAGGACGAGCAGACACATCACCAGCGCCCCCAGGGCGCTGGTGATGACGATACCGGGCAACGTCCAGTGCGTGGGCACGGGCGGACTCCTCCTTTTCCGCCCCTGCGCTTTTCAGGGTATCAGAACGGGCGAGGCCGGTGGGGACGCGGCGATGGCGGGATGGGAGAGACCGGCGAGGGGCGGCTCAGTCGACCGGGCGCAGGCCGAGCGCAGCCAGGCGCTCGGGCGAGGGGACGCCCTCGCCGTCCCAGCCGCGCAGGCGGTAGTACTCGTCGAGCATGGCCGCGAGCTCGTCGGATGGACAGAACATCCCGGCGGACGGGCCCTCGGGGATCGGCTCGTGCATCACCCGCCAGGGCAGGACGTCGTCCCGCCGGCGCACGCCCTCACGCACGTTGAACAGGCGCTCCAGGTTGACGATGCGCTCGCCCGCGCGCTCGAGCTCCTCCACCGTCACGTCCCACCCGGTCACGGCCCGCAGCATGGCCGCATACGGCTCGTCCAGGAACAGGCCGAAGCCCCGCTCGGCGGTGAAGCGACAGAGCACGAGCGAGTCGCCCACGGCGGTGAAGTGCTGGCTGCGGATGGCGAAGGCCGACTTGCCATCGGGACTGCGGCGGTCGAAGCCGGGCGCGTACTGCGGGGTCGGCCGGGTGTCGTGGTGGCTGCCGCCACGGGTCGCGGTGGCGTAGCCGATGGACAGGCCCTTGAGCGCCCGGGCCGAGTGGGCGGGCAGTTCGAGCCGCTTGACGGCGTAGACGGCCCGCGTGGCCTCGCCGCCCAGCGATTCGGCCAGCCGCCAGGCGCCCTCGGCCAGGCGGTCTCCGAAGCCGTCTCGCCAGGCCGTCTGCTCGACGAGCTTCAGCATCCCGTCGGCCCGACCCCAGCCGAACGGCACGCCCACCTCGTCGGCAGAGAGCCAGCCGCGCTCGAGCGCTTCGGCCACGAACGCCAGCGTGACGCCGAGCGAGATCGTATCCATGCCGAGCAGGTCGCAGAGGTCGTTGGCGACGATGAGGGACACCGGGTCGGCGTTGCCCAGCATCGGACCGAAGGCGAAGATCGTCTCGTACTCGGGCATCTTGGCCCGCCGGCCGGCGAACGGGCCCTCGCGCACGACGTCCTGCTTGCCGCAGGCGACCGGACACTTGAGACAGGTCGTGTCCCGCTCGTGGTAGCGCTCCTTCAAGCTCTCGCCGCCGACCGCCCGGGCTTCGGCGAAGACCTCGGTGCGGAGGTTGTAGGCCCCGAGCGCGCCCAGCGCGTTGATCGGGCCCACCAGGAACGGCGTGCCGAAGGTGGAGAGCGCCTGCGTCCCCGCACGCAGCGGTTCCCGCCTCTGCTCCAGCAGCGACTTGAGCGCGGACGGGTCGGCCACCTCGGTCTTGCGGGCGCCCTTGACCGCGACCGCCTTGAGGTTCTTGGCGCCCAGCACGGCGCCCAGCCCGCCCCGGCCCGACACGCCCTCGCGGTTCTTCCAGTAGTGCGCCATGGCCGCGAAGCGGACGCGGCGCTCGCCGGCCGGACCGATGGCGATGACATCGGCGTCCGGTCCCTCGGCGGCGGCGATCGCCTGCACCGTGTCGCGCGTCGTGCGGCCCCACAGCCGGTCCGCCGGCCGGAGCGTGGCCCCCGTCTCGCTCACGACCAGGTACGACGGCGATGGCGCCCGGCCCGTGATGAGGACCGCGTCGAAGCCCGTGCGCTTCAGCGTGGCAGGGAAGCGGCCGCCGAACGTCGAGTCGAAAAAGAGCCCGGTGAGCGGAGACTTGGCCGCCACGCAGGCCCGGCTGTTGCCGGGGACGGTGGTGTCGGTGACGGGCCCGACGGCGAACACGAGCGCGTTGGCGGGGTCGAAGGCGTCGACGCCGGGCGGGACCGTGTCGTAGAGCAGGTGCGCGGCCAGGCCGTTGCCGCCGAGGTAGGCCCGGGCCGTGGCCTCGTCGAGCGGCTCCACCCGCGACGAGGACCGGTCGAGGTCGACGTGCAACACGCGCCCGCCGTAGCCGCGCACGGGCGCTATCGTATCAGGCCGGTCAGCGCTTGATCTCGGCCAGTCCCTGGCGGGCGGCCTGGACGAGGTCGGCGGGCACGCCGGTGCGGGCCAGCAGCTTGCGGTACACGACGGCCGCTGCGTCCGGCTGCCGCTGGGCGGCCAGGCTGCGCCCGGCCTGCAGCAGGGCCCGCTGGCCCGGGGCGGCGTCCGGGGCCAGGTACGCGGCGCTCAGGAAGTACTCCGTGGCTGCCGCGTGGTCGTTCTCGGCCGCGTACGCCTCGCCGATCGCCAGCGCGGCCTCGGCGGCGAGCGCCGGATCGGGTTGCCGCAGGATCGGCTCCCAGGCCGTGCGGGCTTCGGCCCACCGCCGGGCACCGCTCAGCAGCCGCGCATACGTCAGCCGCATCTCGGGGGTCCAGCCGGCGTCTCCGTAGCGGGCGGCCCGACCGTACGCCTCCAGCGCCCCCGACGGATCGCCGGCCGCCTGCCGGGCCTGGGCCAGGCGCAGCCAGGCCTCCGCCGCCCGGGGATCGCTCGGGGCCGCGCGCACGAAATCCTCGAGCACGCGCCGGGCGTCACCCGTGCGCCCCAGCTCCATCTGCGCCTGGGCGAACGCCAGCCGGGACTCGGGCACGAACGGCGACTGCGGGTACCGCTGGTGGAGCCAGGCGTAGGCCTCGTAGACGGCGGGCCAGGCGCCGGCCTCGGCCGCCGCGCGGCCGACGCGTTCGAGCGCGTCGTCGGCGGTGTCGTGGGCGGGGAAGTCGGTGACCAGGCGCCGCGCGTACGCGAGCGCCGCCGCCCAGTCGCGGTCCTGCGCGGCCAGACCGGCCAGCACGTAGAGCAGCTGCGGCGCCGCGGGTGCGGCCG
>DATLZL010000511.1:0-2538 GCA_035574035.1 Binatia bacterium
GGTGGCCAGCGCGGCCGGCGCGCCGCCCAGACCGTCCCGGACGCCGCGCAGGAAGGCGCGGGCGTGGCCGGCCCGGACCGCGCAGTACGCCATGAGCGCCAGGTCCTGGGCCAGCGAGCCGAGCGCGGCCGCCGGGCGGTGGTTGCGCAGCGCCACCCAGAAGGCGTTGCGCGTGAAGGTGTAGTAGATGCGGCTCGACGGCCGCACCGACGGCTCCACCAGGTGGCGCACCCGCACCGCCGGGGTGTAGACCAGGTCGTGCCCGCGGTCGAGCAGGCGGAGCGCCAGGTCCAGGCCCTCGTGGCCGATGAAGAAAGGGGCCCAGTAGCCGCCGGCGGCCAGGAACGCGTCCCGACGGCAGGCCGAGGCGCCTTCCAGGACGTAGGCGGTCAGGAACTCCCGCTCGGCCCAGAGGTCGGGGTCGCGCGGGTGGCACCAGTCTCGGCGCGAGAGCCGGCCGTCGGGTCCCAGGATCATGAAGTTCACGACCGCCGCCCGGGGATAGCGGGCGAAGACGGCGACGGCGCGCTCGACGTCGTCGGGCGTGGTGAGCCGCACGTCGTTGTCGAGCGTCACCACGATCTCGCCCTTGGCGGCCGCCACGCCGGCGTTGCGGGCGGCGGCGCCCACGTTCTCGTCGAGCGCCACCACGCGCGCGTCGGGGAACTCGCGCCGGACCATCGCCACGCTGTCGTCGGTGGAGCCGTTGTCCACGGCCAGGATCTCGAGGACGGGAAACCGCTGGGCGCGGGCCGACTCCAGCGCCCCGCGCAGCACGTCGCACCGCTGGTAGTTGAGGATCGCGATCGAGACCGTGGGGCTCACCGGGCGGTCAGTTGGGCACCTGCCGGCGGATCCACGGCCCCAGGGCGTTGGCCACCGGGACCGGCAGCCGCTTCCAGGCCTCCACCAGCCGGCGGTAGCGGGTGGCGTCGCGGTCGACCGAGGCCGGCGCCCCGGGCACGACGTCGAGGAAGATCCACGGCAGCGCGTGCGGGTGCCCGCCCCACTGGCGCTTGAACTCGAACGTCCCGGCGTGGCGGAACGAGCGGCCCAGGTCCAGCGTGCGGTAGCCCTCGCGACAGCCGGTACGGATGACCTCCCAGTAGAGCGCGAAGTTCGGACAGAGCGAGAAGGCCTCGCGCCGCGAGGACACCCAGGGGACCATGATCGTGTCCCGGAAGAACAGGCACACGGCGGCCCCGACGGCGCGGCCGGCCCGGTCCCGGATGATCAGCGTGCGGGCCACCTCGGGGAGCCAGGTGAGCATCGCCTGGAAGAAGCGCCGGCTGTGGACCGGGGAGCCGAGGTCGCGCATGTTCACCGCGAACACGCGGTAGAACTCGTCCAGGGCCTCCGGGCCCGCCCACACCGGATGGAGCCCGTTGCGCTCGGCCTTGCGGATGCGGTTGCGCCGCTCGGCCGGCAGGGCCTTCCAGACCGTCCCCTCGTCGGCCAGCGGCAGCCGCATGGTCACCCGGTCGTGTCCGGGGGTCGGCGGCAGCCCGATCGGGTGGAACTGGCGCAGACCGACCGAGGCGACGCCGCGCCGGCGGGCCAGGTCCAGGGCGGCTTCGGCCAGCGCGCGCTCGGCGGCCGAGCCGCGCTCCGCGAGGATGCCCCCGTAGTCGAGGAAAGGCATGGAGACCAGCCGGCGGCCGAAGAGCCGGCTTTGGATCAGGATCAGCGGCAGCACGCCGCAGACCTCGCCGTCCTCCTCGGCCGTCAGGTAGATGCTCTCGTGGCCGTACGCGGCCTCGATGATCCGGCCCCAGGCGCCCAGGTGGGCGACGGTGGCGTCGGGGTGCTGCTCGACGAAGCGGTCCCAGGACTTGTCCGGCTGCGAGAGGGAGCGAATGTCCATGCCCCTGGCGGTGCGCAAGCCGGGTGCCAGCGACGGCCGGCCCCGTCCCGCCCCGGAACCCCGGCCTCGAGCCGCGGGTCTGCAGCCGATTACCGACCCGCCGCAGGCGGCCGGTGCACAGGGCGAGCCGGGTGCGAGGGCGCCCGGGCGCTCAGGCGGCTCGGCGGTGAAGCTCCTGGAGCGTCACTACCTCGAGCGGCCCGGTGAGCCGGGCCTCGATGGCGGCCAGGGCGGCCCGCACACCGTCGAGGGTCGTGTAGTACGGGATGCCGTGGTCGAGCGCCGCGCGGCGGATGGGGGCCGACCGCCCGCGCCCGCGGCCGTCGCCCGGCACGTCGACGACCAGCGTGATCTTGCGGTCGGCCAGGGCCTCCAGCAGCGCCCGGTCACCCTCGGGGCCGTCCGCGACCGACTCCACCGCCAGACCGTCCCGCTCCAGCGCCCGTGCCGTGGCCCCGCGCGCCACCACGACGAAGCCGAGGTCGTGCAGCCACCAGGCGAGCGCGACGGCCGGCCGGCGCTCGAGTCCCGGCACGCTGATGAAGACCTTGCCGGTGGTGGGGAGCGCGGAGCCGGCGGCGATCTGGGCCTTGAGGTAGGCGCGGCGGAAGTCGCGGTCGAGGCCCATGACCTCGCCGGTGGATTTCATTTCGGGGCCGAGGACGGTGTCCACG
>DATLZL010000512.1:0-9148 GCA_035574035.1 Binatia bacterium
GCTCGTCGTCGCCGGCGAGCGCGACGGCACCGTGTCGCGCGCGGCCGCCGAGCAGCTGGCCCGCGGCATCGCGGGCGCCCGCCTGGTCGTCATTCCCCACTCCGGCCACGCCACGCCCGCCGACCAGCCGGAGGCGTTCAACGGCGCCGTGCTCGACTTCCTGGCGGCGGTGTGAAGTCGATTTGCCGGCCGGTTCCGGCGGCGGTTTAATGCCGCCGATGAGCGGACTGGCCAGCGAGCGCTGCGAGGCGTGCCGCCCGGACTCCCCGCCGGTGAGCGAGGCGGAGCTGCCGGCCTTGCGCGCCCAGGTCCCCGACTGGCAGGTCGTGGAGCGCGACGGGATCCGGCGGCTGGAGCGGACCTTCCGGTTCCCCGACTTCGCCTCGGCGCTGGCCTTCACCAACCGGGTGGGCGCCCTGGCCGAGTCGGAGGGACACCACCCCGCGATCCTGACCGAGTGGGGCCGGGTCACCGTCACCTGGTGGACCCACGCGATCCGCGACCTGCACCGCAACGACTTCGTCATGGCCGCCAAGACCGATGCGTTGCTCCGGCGCTGAGCATCCGGCCCGGGCAGGCGCCGCGCACGGCTGATCCCTGACATGGCCGTCGCAGCCGCCCTCGAGCGGCTCCGCGACCGGCGCTTCCGCCGCCGGCCCGCCCTCCGCGTGCGGGGCCCGGCCGGGGCGCTGGCGTTCCTCCGCGAGGTCGGATTCTGCTCCACCTTCTACCGGTTCCCGGAAGGAGTCGCCTGCCTGTGGGAGGCCGTCGTCGGCCGGTCGAACCCGCGCTGGCCGCTGCGCTCGCACCACGACGCCGGGGTCGGCCTCACCTGGCAGCTCAAGGACACGCTGCCGGCCCGCCGGGAGGTGTACTACGGCCGGCTGCTCCGCGCCCGGCCAGTGCTGGTCGCCCTGGACGTCTTCCCGGCCTTCTACGCCCTCGGGCGCGGCCGGCAGCGCGCCCGCGACTACCGGGCCGAGTACGAGGCCGGGCACCTCTCGCTCACCGCCCGCCGGGTGATGGACGCGCTGGTCAAGGACCATCCGCAGGACACGCGCGACCTGCGGGCCAACGCCTTCCTGCTGGAGCCGGCGAAGACCCGCGAGTTCGAGCGCGCCATGGCCGAGCTCCAGCAGGGGCTCTGGGTGGTGAAGACCGAGGAGCGCTACGAGCCGACCTTCTCGTACCGCTGGGACCTGCTGGAGGCGTGGTTGCCGGGCCCGGTGGCCGAGGGGCGGCGGCTCTCCCGCGAGGCGGCGGTCGAACACCTGATCGCCCGCTACCTGGGCGGCGCCGTCTACACGCGCGAGGCGCTCCTGGTCCGGCTGTTCCGCCTGCCCGCGGCCGAGGTCCGGCGGGCGCTCGATCGCCTGGTCCGCCGCGGCCTGGTCCGGGCCGACGTCCCGGTCCCGGGCTGGCCCGGCCGCTGGATCGTCCACTCCTCGGCGCTGGGCTGACCGGTCGCCGCGCCGGGCCGGCCGGCACCCCGGGGGTCACGTCCCGCCCGCCGGCAACCCGGAAAAGTTGCGTCACCACCCGGGCCGTATGGGAGCATCGCGACGAGATGAGGCTCGGGAAGGACCGCGGCCGCAGGCCCCTGATGGGCCCGGTGCGATCGGTCCACTGGTGGCTCCTGATCGGGGCTCTGGCTGCCTGCAGCAGCCCCCTTCCGCTTGCGACGCTCGATCGTTTCGATCGCGGGGCGTTCTCGTTCGAGAGCTACGAGCACCTCAGCTGGGCCGACATCCTGCAGCAACGTCTCGCCGGCAAGCCCAAGGTCCGGATCCCGGCGGAGCTCCTGTGGCCCGCAGGGTCCTCGGGGCGCCGGCCGGTCATGATCATCATGCACGGCAGCGGGGGGCTCAGGCAGGAGCGCGAGTATCGCTATGCGCGGGAACTGAACAAGGAAGGCATCGCCGCCGTCGTGCTCGACAGCTTCAGTCCGCGAGGCGTCGCGACAACCGGCGGGCAACAGGAGCGGGTCCAGACGTCAACGATGGTCGGCGATGTGTACGCGCTGCTCAACCTGCTCCAGACGCACCCCCAGGTCGACGTTGACCGTATCGGGCTGATGGGCTTCTCGAAGGGCGGGTCGGTCACCGTGTTCGCACTGGATGAGCAGGTGCGGTCGGCTCTCGCCGTCGGTGGCGCTCGGTTTGCTGTCGGGGTGGCGTTCTACCCGGGTTGTGTCACGCAGCTGAAACGACCGAAACCGACGGGGGCGCCGCTGTTCATGTTGCTCGGTGAGCAGGACAGCTACACTCCGGCCATCCAGTGCGAACGACAGGCCGCGAGCATCAGGGCGGCTGGCGGCACCGTCACGGTGTTGAAGTATCCGGGCGCTCACCACGCCTGGGATTCCTGGTTTCCGTTGCAGTTCACTCGGGTTGATTACAGCTACGGGAACTGCGCCGCCGAGGTGGACGAATCCGGGGCGGTCACGGACCTGAAGACAGGGCGTCGGCTCGACAGTGCCGACGCGATCAGGACGGCCATCGAGGCCTGCGGAACGCGCGGGGTGTGGGTCGGTGCCAACACCGAGGCCGCCCGGCAGAGCCTTGCCGACCTGAAGACGATCCTGAAGCAGATCCTGGCGAGGTAGATCGAACCGAGCCGGGTCGGCCCGGTTTAGGCGGCGGCGTAGGGGCGATGGCCGACCGGGACGAAGAGGTGACGGGCGCGCTCGACGCGCGCGCCCTCGGCCTCGCTCCAGGGCAGGTAGGGTAGCAGCAGCGCGTGGGCCTGCGAGGGCCGGAGGGGCCCGCAGGCCGCCACCACCCGCCCGCCGACGGTCAGGGTGACCGCCCAGACCTCCCGCGTCTCGCGGTGCCGCCAGAACTCCCGGTAGGTGTCCTGTCGCACGGGCGGCCAGTGTACCGGCCGGGGAGGCGCCTGGCCAGCCCCTCCCCGGCCGGCGACTCTCAACGCTTGCTGGCGTCGAAGACCTCGCCGAACAGGGCCCAGCGCTCGCCGTCGAAGCGGGCCAGCTGCTCCTGCTCGATCGGATAGTAGTCGGTCGGGCTGGTGTTGATCTTGATGCCCGGGAGCAGCAGCGGCAGCGCCAGGTCCTTGATGTTCGCCGCCTGGCGCATGACGTTCTCCCGCGAGAGGTCCTGGCCGGCCTGCTTGAGGACGTGGACCATCGTCTGGGCCACGGTGTAGCCGTAGACGTTGAAGCCATCCCGGGTGTTGCCGTCCGGGTAGTACTTCTGCATGAAGGCGAGCCATTCCTTCATGCCCGGGTCGTCCTTCCACTGGGGGTCGGTCGGGTCCTTGAGGTAGAGCGCGGTGATCAACCCGCGGGAGGCCTCGATGCCGGCGGGCTTCAGGACCGCTTCCACCGAGGACGAGACGTTGTTGAGCAGGTGGAGCGGCTTCCACCCGATGTCGTGGGCCTTGCGGATGGCCTGGGCGGCGAACTTCGGGGTCGTGATGTTGAAGAAGACGTTGGCCCCGCTGTTCTTCAAGTTGACGACCTGGGAGTCCACGGTGGGGTCCGTCACCTCGTAGGTCTGCTCCAGCACGATCAGCCGGCGGCCGGCCTCCCCCAGGCCGTCCTTGAAGCCCTTGAGGTAGTCCTTGCCGTAGTCGTCGTTCTGGTAGAGGATCCCGATCTTCGCGTCCTTGACGTTCTTGAGCACGTACTGGGCGTAGATCTGGCCCTCGGCCTGGTAGGTGGGCTGCCAGCCCATCGTCCAGGGAAAGTTCTTGGGGTCTCCCCACTTGGTGGCCCCGGTAGCCACGAACAGCTGCGGGACCTTCATCTGGTTCATGTACTTGTGGATGGCCGTGTTCGAGGGGGTGCCCAGGGTATTGAAGAGAAAGGCCACCTGATCCTGCTCGACCAGGCGGCGCACCATCTCCACGGTCTTGGGCGGGCTGTAGGAGTCGTCGTAGGAGATGAAGTTGATCTTGCGGCCGTTGATGCCGCCTTCGTCGTTGACCTTCTTGAAGTAAGCGGCGATGACCTTGCCGATGGTCCCGTAGGCCGAGGCGGGGCCGCTGTAGGGGTTGGTATGACCGATCTTGATCTCGGTCGGGGTGACGCCCGGCCACTGGGCGGCGGCGGAGCCGGCGACCAGCCCCACCGCGGCGGCCAGGACCAGGGCAAGCGTGGCACGGAGCTTCATGGTCCGACCCTCCTTCTGGCTGAAGTGCGAGTGAACGATACGGTCGTGGCGGCGATCATCTCACGTCTCGCAGGGGCCCGGCGGCCACGGCTCCGGCCGGGGCGGCGGGCGGGCGGCGGCCCACCAGCCGGAGGAGCAGCAGACGTGCGGCGCCGGCGATGCCGTGGGGCATCAGGTACATGAACAGGATCATGAACACGCCGTAGATGGCCCACGGTGCGGCCTTGGAGATGTCCTGGGCCCAGTTGGGCACGAACTGGATGAACAGCGCCCCCCACACGGCGCCGGCGATCGAGGCCAGGCCGCCGATCACGATGCCGACCAGCAGGGTGATGCTGAGGAACACGTTGAAGGCGTCGGGGGCGACGAAGGCCACCGCCCCCGCCGACAGCGCGCCGGCCACGCCGGTGTAGCCAGCGCTGACGCCGAAGGTGAGCGCCTTGTACAGCGCGCCGTTGATGCCCATGGCCTGGGCGGCGATCGGGTGGTCGCGGATGGCGACGATGGCCCGGCCGGTGCGGCCCCGCAGCAGGTTCCACGCCAGCGCCATGAGGATCACGAGCACCGCCAGGCTGAGGACGTAGAGCCACTGGTCGGAGGTGAGCGGCAGGCCCAGGGGTGGGGTGGGCTTGAGCAGGACGATGCCCTGAGACCCGCCCGTCCAGTGCTCGAAGTACTTCAGGATCTGGGGCACGGCCAGCGCCAGCGAAAAGGTCGCCAGGGCCAGGTAGAGACCTTCCAGGCGCAGGGCCGGGATGCCGAAGAGGAAGCCGGCCGCCAGGCCGAGCACGCCGGCCACCGGGATGGTCAGCAGGTAGGGCACGCTCCACCGGTCCATCATGATGGCCGCGGTGTAGGCGCCCAGGGCGTAGAAGGCGCCGTGGCCGAGCGAGATCTGACCGTTGTAGCCGGTGAGCATGTTGAGCCCCAGGAGCGCGATCGCGTAGACGAAGACCTGGGTGAACTGGAAGAGCCGGAAGCCGCTGAGCAGGAAGGGCAGAACCAGGGCGACGGCCAGCGCGAGGCCGAGCGCCGCCCAGCGCAGCGGGGCCGGAACGGCTCTCATACCCGTCGCACCACCGGCCGGCCGAAGAGGCCGCTCGGCTTCACGAGCAGCACGACGATGATGATGGCCAGGGCCACCGTCAGCTTCAGCTCGGTGCCGATGAACCGCACGTACGTGCCGACCAGGTTCTCGATGACGCCGACCAGGAGGCCGCCCACCACCGCCCCGCCCGGGCTGGTGAAGCCCCCCAGGGTGGCGGAGGCGAAGGCGTAGATCAGGATGCCCGACATCATGTTGGGGTCCAGGAAGACGACGGGCGCCACCATCATCCCGGCCACCGCCCCCACCAGGGCGGCCAGTCCCCAGCCGATGGCCAGCATCCAGCCCACCCGGATGCCGCAGAGCCGGCTCGAGACGGGATTCTGGGCGGCCGCCCGCATGGCCAGCCCCAGCGTCGTGTAGCGGAAGAACACGAACAGGAACAGGAGCACGAGCAGCGTGACGCCGATGGCCCCCAGGTCGTGGGCCCCGAAGACCACGGCGCCGACGCGGATCGGCCGCTGGGGGAACGGGCTGGGGAAGGGCTTCTGGATGTACGAGTAGATCCAGCCGGCCAGGCTGTTCAGGATGACCAGCAGGCCGATGCAGACGATCACGATGGTCAGCACCGGGGCGCTCTCCACCGGCCGGATCACCACCCGCTCGATCAGCAGGCCGCCCACGAAGGCCATCGCCAGCGTGGCCAGGAAGGCCGCCCAGTACGGGACCCCGGCGTTGAGGAGAGTCCAGGCGATGTAGGTCGAGAACATCGCCATCTCGCCCTGGGCGAAGTTCACGACGTCGGTGGCCTGGTAGATCATCACCAGCGCCAGCGCCAGGCTGGCGTAGATCCCGCCGGTGGCCAGGCCTGAGACCACCTGCTGCAGGAAGATGTCCACGCTAGTACCCCAGGTACGATCGCCGCACGGCGTCGTCCTGCCGGAGGATCGCCGGCGGGCCGGAGAGCACCACCCGGCCGGTCTCCAGCACGTAGGCGTGGTCGGCCAGGTCCAGCGCGATGGCGGCGTTCTGCTCCACCAGGAGCACGCTCACCCGCTCCTCGCGGTTGATCAGGCGCACGATCCGGAAGATCTCGCGCACGACCAGGGGGGCCAGTCCGAGCGAGGGCTCGTCGAGCAGCAGCAGCCGCGGACGGAGCATGAGCGCCCGGGCGATGGCCAGCATCTGCTGCTCGCCGCCGGAGAGGGTCCCCGCCGCCTGCCGGCGTCGCTCGCGGAGGATCGGGAAGTAGCCCCAGACGCGCTCGAGGTCCCGCCGCACCGCTTCGCGGTCGCGCCGGGGGTAGGCACCCAGCCGCAGGTTCTCCTCCACGGTGAGGTTGACGAAGGTCCCCCGGCCCTCGGGGACGTGTCCGATGCCGAGCCTGACGAGGTCCTCCGGCGCCCGGCCCTCCACGCGCCGGCCGTCGAAGCGGATGCGCCCGGCGACCCGCACCAGGCCCGACACCGCCCGCAGGGTGGTCGTCTTGCCGGCGCCGTTGGCGCCGAGGATCGTGGTGATCCCCCCCTCGGGGACGGCGAAGGACACGCCGTGGAGCACCTCGGTCCAGCCGTAGTGGGCGCGCAGGTCCTCGACCTCGAGCAGGGCCGGCATCAGCCCGCACTCCCGTTCGTGCCCAGGTAGGCCCGGATGACCTCCGGGTCGTGCTGGACCTCGGCCGGGGTCCCCTCGGCGATCTTGCGCCCGAAGTCCAGCACCACGACCCGGTCGGAGACCTGCATCACGAGGCTCATGTGGTGCTCGACGAGCAGGACCGTGATTCCCCGCCGGTCCCGGATGGCCTGGAGGAGGTCGGCCATCGCCTCCACCTCCTCGTGGTTGAGGCCGCCGGCCGGCTCGTCGAGCAGCAGCAGGCGCGGCCGCCCGGCCAGCGCCCGCGCCAGCTCCACACGTTTCAGCGTGCCGAAGGGGAGCCCGGCCGCCGGATGGTCGGCCACGGCCCCGAGGCCGACGAACTCGATCAGCTCGAGCGCCGCCTCGCGCATGGCCTGCTCCTCGCGGCGCACCGACGGCAGGCGCAGCGCGTTCGAGAGGAAGCCGCTGCGGGTCCGGGCGTGCACGCCGACCATCACGTTCTGGAGCACGCTCAGCGAGGCGAAGAGCGCCAGGTTCTGGAAGGTGCGCCCTACCCCCAGCGCCGCGATGCGGTACGGCGGCAGGGCGAGGACCGAGCGGCCGGCGAAAAGGATGTCCCCCTCGTCGGGGGTATGCAGCCGGCTCACGCAGTTGAAGAGCGTCGTCTTGCCGGCCCCGTTGGGGCCGATGAGCCCGACGATCTGCCCCTCTCCGATGTCGAAGGAGACCCGGTCCAGGGCCAGGATGCCGCCGAACCGGACCGAGACGGTGCGGACCGCGAGCAGGGCCGGCGTCGTCGACGGGTCGAGGGTGACCATCGAGCAGGGACGTTTTTATAGCACGGTTGTCATTCTTGCAGCCGGCGAACGGCGCCGTCACGTTGCTGCCACGTGGCACGCGATCCGCATCGCTGCCGTGGAGACACGTGGTGAGGAGGTGAGGGATGAACGCCGTGGCGGGGATCTTCAACCGGCGCCAGGAGGCTGAGCGGGCGGTGGCGGGCCTGATGGCGGCCGGCTTGCCGCGAGACCGCATCAGCTTTCTCACGCCGGCGGGCGGTGACCGGCTGAGCGACGTCCCGACGACGGAGGCGGAAGCGCCCGGCGTCGGCACCGCCCTGGGGACCGTGGCCGGCGCCGCGACGGGCGCGGCGGGCGGGATCGGCCTCGGGACGCTGGTGAGCATCGCCGTGCCGGGAGTCGGACCGGTGCTGGCGATGGGGATCCTGGGCGCCGCGCTCCTGGGCGCCGGCGGCGCCGCGGTCGGCGCGGCCTGGGACGAATCCATGCAGCATGGCCTGCCCAGGGACGAACTCTACCTCTACGAGGACGCCCTGCGGCACGGCCGGAGCGTGGTCATCGCCCTGGCCGAGGACGCGGCCCAGGCGGCGGAAGCCCGGGCTATCCTGGACGCGGCCGGCGCCGAGAGCCTGGACGCCGCGCGCGAGCGGTGGTGGATCGGTCTGCGGGACGCCGGCGCGCACGACGCCGCCGGCGAAGGGCCGAACTTCCGCCGCGGCTTCGAGGCGGCCCTGCATCCCGACCGCCGGGGCCGTCCCTGGGCGGCCGTGGTCGAGGAGCTTCGCGCTCGCCACGGCGAGGCGTGCGATGACGAGGCGTTCCGGCGCGGGTACGAGCGCGGTCAGGCCTGGGCGGAGACGACCGGGCGCGGACGGCCCTCCCGGGCCGCCTGACGCCGACCAAGGAGTGAGCCGATGCTGGGATTCGGACGACGGCGAACGACGCTGGGTGAGATGGGCGACCGGCTGCGCGGGCTGGCCGAGCTGCGCAGCCCGGTGCGCGATCTGGGCGAGGTTCGAAGCCGGCTGCGGGACCTGGGCGAGCGCGTGCGGACCCGCGATCTGCGGGCGGGCCTCTCCCGACTGGGGGTGCCGGCCGGAGCGGGTACCCGTCCGCTGACCGGGCTGATGGGGACCGGGCGCCGAGGACCCGGGACCGGTCGGCTGGCGGTGGCCGCGTTCGGCGGCGCCTTTGTCGGTGCCGCCCTGATGTACCTGTTCGACCCGGAGGCGGGGCGCCGCCGGCGGGCGGTGGTCCGCGAGCGGCTCGGCTGGTACGTCGGTCGGACGACCGAGGCGGTGGACGAGACGTCGCGCGAGGTCATGGCCCGCACCCGCGGACTCGTCGTCGAGATGCGTGACCGCCTGCGCGGAGAGCCGCGGCCGGACGGCGGCGCCGAGGAGGTCAGGGCACCGGAAGCTCGATGAGCCGGAAGCCCGGCTGGTCGGGAAAGGTCCGGCTGAGCAGCGGCAGGGCGACGTTGTAGACCGGGGTGTCGTTGCGCGTCCGGCCCTCGGGGCTGCCGCTGTGGGCGTGGCCGTGGAAGACGGCCGAGACCGAGTAACGGGTCAGCG
>DATLZL010000513.1:0-4999 GCA_035574035.1 Binatia bacterium
GCGCCCTGCTCGATGGCCTCGCGGAGCGGCTTGCCGGGGCCCAAGAGCTTCTCGTGGCCCAGGAAGTCGTCGAACGAGTCGGGGCGCAGCCGATGCGCCAAGGGAGCTCCTTCGCCGGCCGAGCCCCGATCGGCGGCCGGAAACAGCGCGAGCTCGTCGGGCAGGTTCTTCGGCATCTGCCGGCCATTCTAGCGGCTTCGGGGCGTGACGCCGTGCCGGCCAGGCGCCCCTCGGGGTGCTACACTCCGGCCCATGGTCACTATCCGCACCGCCCGGCTCCGGGGCCGGGCTCGGCGCTTCGCCGTGGGGCTCGCCGCGGCGGCCGTGGTTTGCACCTCGTTCGCGGCCTCCGGCCAGGAGGAGCGCGAGACGCGCAAGGCCCCGCTGCACGGCAAGCATTGGGTCGCCATCGCCGGCAAGCCGCTCCGCGAGGCCATCGAGCAGGGCGCCATATCGAGCATGGTGCTCTGGGGACCTCCGGGCTGCGGCAAGACGACGCTGGCGCGGCTGCTCGCCCGCTACACGGACAAGGAGTTCGTGACGTTCAGCGCCGTCACCGAGGGCGTGCCGCGCGTGCGCGAGATCATCCGCGAGGCCGAGCAGCGCCGCCGCGTCGAAGGCCGCGGCACGATCCTCTTCTGCGACGAGATCCACCGCTTCAACCGCGCGCAGCAGGACGCCTTCCTGCCCCACGTCGAGCAGGGCACGATCGTCCTCGTCGGGGCCACCACCGAGAACCCGTCGTTCGAGGTGAACTCGGCCTTGCTCTCCCGCTGCCGCGTCTACGTCCTCCACCCGCTGGACGAGCCGGCGCTGCTCACGGTACTGGGCCGGGCGCTGGTCGACCCGACCCGTGGGCTGGGGGCGACCGACGCGCACGTGGAGGACGACGCCCTCCGGCTCATCGCCCGCCTGGCCAGCGGCGACGCCCGGGCCGCGCTCACCATCCTCGAGCTGGCGGTGACGCTGGCGGCCGGCTGCGGCGGCCGGCCGCGCGTGGACGAGGCCGCCGTGCGCGAGGCGGCCCAGCGCCGCACCCTGCTCTACGACAAGGCCGGCGAGGAGCACTACAACCTGATCTCGGCCCTCCACAAGTCGCTGCGCGACTCCGACGCCGACGCCGCCCTGTACTGGCTGGCCCGCATGCTGGAGTCCGGCGAGGACCCGCTCTACATCGCGCGCCGCCTGGTGCGCTTCGCGGCCGAGGACGTCGGGCTGGCCGACCCCGGCGCGCTCGGCGTGACGCTGGCCGCGCGGGACGCCTATCACTTCCTCGGCTCGCCGGAGGGTGAGCTGGCGCTGGCCCAGGCGACGATCTACCTGGCGCTGGCCCCCAAGTCCAACGCCGTCTACACCGCACTGGACGCCGCCCGCACGGACGTGCGCGAGCGTCCCGCCGAGCCGGTACCGCTCCACCTTCGCAACGCGCCGACCGGCCTCCTGCGCGACCTCGGCTACGCTCGCGGCTACCAGTACGCCCACGACGCCCCGGACGCGCGCGTGGACCAGGAGCACCTGCCCGAGGCTCTCCGCGACCGCCGCTACTACCACCCGACCGACCGCGGGCTCGAGGCCGAACTCGGCCGCCGGCTGGCCGAGTGGCTCCGCTGGCGCGCCGAGCGCCGCCGCGGGCCAGCCTGATCGTGACCGGGGCCAGCAGGACCGTCCCTGCCCCGTCCAGGCGCAGCTCAAGCCGTTCCTGGCCTGGCCGCGCCTCTTCGAGCGCCGCCCGGCGGCCAAACCCCGGGTGCGACTGTTCCGGCGACCGCGGGCGCCGGTGCTCGGCCGGCCGACCACCGACGGCTGGCTCGGCGGCGCCTGCCTCCTGATCCGGCGGGAGGCGTGGCAGGCCTCGGTGGTCACGATCAACGCTTCTTCAGGTACGAGGACATGGAGTACAGGCGCCGGGTGATCGCGTCTGCAGCGCGCGCTGGGTGTTCTCGCTCGGCTCCCGCTCGTCGTGGAGCTGTAGGAGCCTGCTGGCATCGGCCTTGCGGGGGAAGCCGGAGGGCCGCGATGAAAACTCTTCTTCGGGTCTCGAGGGCAGCTGGAGTGGCCGCGCTCGTCGTCACGGCGCCGACGCTGGCGGGGGCCGCGCCGGGGGACCCGGTGGCGCTGCGCGGAACGCTGGCCTGGCCGCCGGCCCTGGCGGCCGAGCCCTTCGTGGTCGTGCGGGCCGACGACGGGCGGTTCTACTACGTCGACGTCGCCCGGGCCGACCGGCGCGGGGGGCAGGGCCTGCGCGCGGGCGAGCGACTCTCGCTGCTGGGCGTGGAGGGCAGCCGGCCCTGGGAGATCGGCGCCGTCGCCGTGGCAGCCGGCGACGCGGCCCTGGTCGTGCCGCCGGCACCGAGAGAACCGGCCGCCTCGCCGCCTACCGAGGGTGTGGTCACCGGGACGCCGCGTGAGGCCGAGCCGCGACCGTGGGAGCGGATCGAGGGCACCGTCCAGTCGGTCAGCGGCCGGACGGTGGTCGTGCGGCGAGCCGACGGCCGGACCGTCCGGGTGGACGTCGCGCGCCTGGCGCTGAACCGAAGCCGGGACCTGGCGCCGGGCACCCGCGTCACCCTCTTCACCGTGGTCGAGGAGGGTGGGCAACCCACCGCCGTCGGCCTGGTCCGTAGCGACACCGGACGCTGAGTTCGGCCGAGGCCGGCAGGGCCGTCCTCGCGGTCGCGCGACCCCTGCCGGCCTCCCACCGGAGCCACGCGGCCTCGCCCCACCCCGCGTGCTACGATCGCCCCATGCCATCTTCTCTTCGCGTCGGCGTCATCTTCGGCGGTCGGTCCGGCGAGCACGAAGTGTCCCTCGCCTCGGCGGCCTCGGTCATCGCCGCGCTCGAGCGCGGTGGCCACCGCGTCGTACCGGTCGGCATCACGCGCGGCGGCCACTGGGTGATCGGCGGCGATCCCTTGCGCGCCCTGGCGGCCGAGGCGCGCATCTCGTTGCCGGGCGATGACGCGACCGGCGCCGTGAAGAAGGCGCTGGCGGACCGCGCCGAGGCGGCGGTCAGCGCCGGCGAGACCGCGCTGGCGCGGGTCGAGCCGGCCGGGGGGCTGCCCGCCGACCTGCGTCGGGGCCTCGACGTCGTCGTGATCATGCTGCACGGGCCCTACGGCGAGGACGGCACCATCCAGGGTCTGCTCGAGCTGGCCGACCTCCCCTACGTCGGCGCCGGTGTCCTGGCTTCAGCCGTCGGCATGGACAAGGCGACGATGAAGGCCGTCTTCCGCGCCCACGGCCTGCCGGTCGTCGAGCACGTCGTGGTCATGCGGCACGAATGGCGCCACGACCCGGCCGGCGTCCGCCGCCGGGTGGCCGAGGCGATCGGGTTTCCCTGCTTCGTGAAGCCGGCCAACTTGGGCTCCAGCGTCGGCATCAGCAAGGTCCGGGAGCCGGCGTCTCTCGACGCCGCGCTGGAGGAGGCGGCCCGGCACGACCGCAAGATCCTCGTCGAGCGCGCGGTGCAGGGGCGCGAGATCGAGGTATCCATCCTGGGCAACGACGAGCCCCAGGCTTCGCTGCCCGGCGAGATCCGTTACGGCGGGGAGTGGTACGACTACGCCACGAAGTACGCCGAGGGTCAGGCCCAGCTGATCGTCCCCGCGCCGATCGGGCCCGCGCTCACACGTCAGGTACAGGCGCTCGGGGTGGCGGCGTTCCGGGCCATCGACTGCGCGGGCATGGCCCGGGTCGACTTCTTCCTGGAAGGCGAACGCCTGCTGGTGAACGAGATCAACACGATTCCCGGCTTCACCACCACGAGTGCCTACGCCCGGATGTGGGAGGCCTCCGGCCTCGACTACGTCAGCCTGGTGAACCGCCTGATCGAGCTGGCGCTCGAGCGCCACCGGGAGAAGTCCGGGTGACCGACGTCGTGATCGCCGGTGGCGGCACCGGCGGTCACACGAGCCCCGGCCTGGCCGTCGCCGCCCGGCTCGCCGAGCGCGGCCTCGCGTGCGCCTGGATCGGCAGCCGCGCCGGCGTCGAGGCCCGCCTCGTTCCGGCCGCCGGGCTCCCCTACTTCGCGATCCCGACCGGCAAGTGGCGCCGGCCCTGGTCCTGGCGCAACCTCACCGATCTCACGCTCGGGGTCCCGGGCGGCCTCGTGGCCGCCTGGCGTCTTCTCCGCCGCCTGAGGCCCCGCGTCGTCTTCGCGACCGGCGGCTACGTGGCGCTGCCCGTGGTCGCGGCCGCCTCGCTGGCCCGCGTGCCGGCCGTCATCCACGAGCAGACCGTGGTCCCGGGCCTTGCCAACCGCCTGGCCGGGCGCCGGGCGCAGCGCGTCGCCGTGACGTTTCCCGACGAGGGCCGCGTCTTCCCCCCCGAGCGCGTCGTGGTCACCGGCAACCCGCTCCGCCCGGAGCTGCGCGGCGGCTCGCGCGCCCGCGCGATCGAGCGCTTCGACCTGGATCCGGCGTTGCCGCTGATCTACGTCACGGGCGGCGCCCAGGGCGCGCACCGGATCAACCGCGTCGTCGGCGAGGCGCTCCCGAGCCTGCTGCGTCACGCCCAGATCGTCCATCAGTGCGGCGACAACCCGGCCACCGGCGACCGCGCCTGGCTCGAAGCCCGTCGCGCCGGCTTGCCGCCCGCGCTGGCGCGGCGCTACACGATCCGGCCCTGGGTCGGCCCCGAGCTCGCCGACATCTACACCGTGGCGGCGCTGGTGGTCGGACGGAGCGGAGCCGGCACCGTGAACGAGTGCTGCCAGCTCGGCGTGCCGGCGCTCTACATCCCCCTGCCCGGCGCCCGCGGCGGCGAGCAGATGGCCAACGCGCAGTTCGTGGAGCGCGCCGGCGGGTGCCTGGTGTTGCCTCAGGACGAGCTGACGCCCGAGCGCCTGGTCGCGCGGGTGGAGGCCGTGCTGGCCGATCCCGGACGGCTCAAGGACATGGCCGAGCGCGCGCGCGGCCTGGCGGTGCCGGACGCGGCCGACCGCATCGTGGCCGTGCTCCTGGAGGTCGCGCGCTGACGGGCCGCCGCCCGCGGACCACCG
>DATLZL010000514.1:0-6217 GCA_035574035.1 Binatia bacterium
CGACCACGGTCATCGAGGTCGGCATCGACGTGCCGAACGCGTCGGTCATGGTCATCGAGCACGCCGAGCGCTTCGGTCTCTCCCAGCTCCACCAGCTGCGCGGCCGGGTGGGGCGGGGCCCCTGGCCGTCCTACTGCATCCTGATCCACGCCGCCCGGCTCACCGAGGACGCCCAGCAGCGCCTCCAGGCGATGGTGGAGACCAACGACGGATTCAAGATCGCCGAGGTCGACCTGCGGCTGCGCGGCCCCGGCGAGTTCTTCGGCACCCGGCAGTCGGGCCTGCCGCAGTTCCGCGTCGCCGACCTCCTGCGCGACGCCGCCATCCTGGAGGAGGCCCGCGCCGAGGCCCAGGCGCTGGTCGCCGCCGATCCGGAGCTGCGCGATCCCGTGCACCGGCCGCTGCGGGAGGCGCTGCTGGCGCGGTGGCGGGGCCGGATCGGCCTGGCCTCGGTCGGATGAGAATCATCGCCGGCGCGCTCAAGGGCCGCCGCCTGATCACCCCGGGCGGCGCCACCACGCGACCCACCGCCGACCAGGTCCGCACCGCGCTCATGGATGCCCTGACGCCGCGCCTGGCCGGCGCCCGCCTGCTGGACGTCTTCGCCGGCGCCGGCGGCGTGGGGCTGGAGGCCCTGTCGCGGGGGGCCGCCCACGTGACGTTCGTCGAGCGCGATCGGCGAGCGCTCGCCGCCCTGCGCGCCAACATCGCCGCGCTGGGCGTCCGCGACCGCACCCGAGTGCTGGCCGACGACGCTGCGCGGGCGCTGGACCGCCTGGCCCGGGAGGGGGCCGCCTTCGACCTCGCCTTCCTCGACCCGCCCTACGAGAGCGACCTGGCCGGGCCGGTCCTCGACCGGCTCGGGACCGGTCGCCTGGTCGCGGACGGCGGCCTGGTCGTCGTGCAGCACCTGACCAAGCGTCCGCCGGCGACGACGGGCGCGCTGCGCCCGCTCCGGGCGCGTCGGTTCGGGGAGACGACCTTGACTTTCTTCCGGTCGGGAGCCTACGATGCCCCGTCTCCAGCCAGCCCGGACGACGAGAGGACCTGATTCGTGGCCAAGCGCGCCGTGTATCCCGGCATGTTCGACCCCGTGCACAACGGCCACGTGGACGTCATCCACCGCAGCCTGCGGATCTTCGACGAGCTGATCGTGGCGGTGGTGGCCAACCCGGCGAAGGCGCCGCTCTTCACCGTGCAGGAGCGCCTGACCATGCTGGACGAGGCCACCGCCGACTGCCGGAGCAACTTCCGCATCGTGGCCTTCGACGGCTTGCTCATCGACCTGGTCGCCCGCGAGCGGGCCGACTGCATCGTGCGCGGCATCCGGGCCGTCTCCGACTTCGAGTACGAGTTCCAGATGGCGCTCATGAACCGCAAGCTGTCCAGCAGCGTGGAGACGGTCTTCCTGATGCCCCACGAGAAGTACACCTACATCTCCTCGCGACTGATCAAGGAAGTGGCCAGCTACGGCGCCAGCGTGGCCGGGCTGGTGCCGCCCGGGGTGGAGAAGCGGCTGGCCGAGAAGTTTCCGCCGCGGGCACCGGCCTGACAGGAGGCACGCCCGTGCTGGCGCAGCGCATGAAGAGCCTGGCCCCGTCGTCCACCCTGGCCGTACAGGCCCGGGCCCGCGAGCTGCGGGCTCGGGGCGTGGACGTCATCTCCTTCGGGGCCGGCGAGCCCGACTTCGACACGCCGGAACGGATCAAGGCCGCCGCCGTCCACGCCCTCCGGCGCGGGGAGACGAAGTACACCGAGGTGGCCGGCATCCCCGAGCTCCGCGCCGCCGTGTGCGCCAAGCTCAAGCGCGACCAGGGCCTCGACTACGAGCCGGGCGAGGTCCTGGTCTCGGTCGGCGCCAAGCACACGCTGTTCAACCTGGCGGCGGCGCTGCTCGATCCCGGCGATGAGGTGCTGGTGCCGAGCCCGTACTGGGTCTCCTACCCGGAGCAGGCCCGGCTGCTGGGCGCGGTGCCGGTGGCCGTGCCGACCGACGAGCGGACCGGCTTCGATCTCGATCCCGACCGGCTGGCGGCGGCCGTCACGCCGCGCACGCGGCTCGTCATCCTCAACAGCCCGAACAACCCGACCGGCGCCGTCTTCTCCCGCGAGGCGCTGGCGGCGGTGGGGCGGCTGGCGGTCGAGCGCGACCTGTGGATCGTCTCCGACGAGTGCTACGAGGCGCTCACCTACGAGGGGCGTCACGTCTCGATCGCCCAGCTCGCGCCCGAGTTCAAGCGGCGCACCGTGGTGGTCAACACCTGCTCCAAGGCGTACGCGATGACCGGCTGGCGCATCGGCTACGCGGCGGGCCCGCGGGCGCTGATCCAGGCCATGACGACCATCCAGAGCCAGGTCACCTCCAACCCGTCCTCGGTCGCCCAGTGGGCGGCCGTGGAAGCGCTGGCCGGGCCCCAGGACGAGGTGGCGAAGATGGCCGGCGAGTTCGACCGCCGCCGCCGGTTGATCGTCGAGGGCCTCAACGCCCTGCCCGGCGTTTCGTGCGTCATGCCGCGGGGCGCGTTCTACGTCTTCCCGAACGTCTCCGGTCTCTTCGGCCGCCGGGTGAGCGTGGGCGGCGCGCCGCGGGAGCTCCGCACGTCGACGGACGTGGCCGAGTTCCTGCTGGAGCACGCGCGGGTCGCCGTCGTCCCCGGCCTCGACTTCGGCTCCGACGCCCACGTCCGCCTCTCCTACGCCACCAGCGCCGAGCTGATCCGCGAGGGCCTCGCCCGCATGGACGCCGCCATCCGCGTCCTGGGTTGACCTCCCCCCGAGACCCGGCGCGTCGGGGTCCGCGACGCCGGCCCCCGGCGGCGGCTCGGGCGCCGGCCGCGACCGCGCCATCCGCCGCGCAAAGCGTCTCGAAGGGGGCCGCCGCGGCCCCCTTCGACGCTCTGGCCCGGGAGTGGGCTCCGGCCCTGGAGGCCGCCCGACGAGCGCCCGTGACGATGGTCATCGGCCCCGGCGACGTGGGCAAGAGCACGCTGGCCGCCGCGCTGGCCAGCGCCCTGCACGCCGAAGGCCGGGAGGTGGGCGTCGTGGATGCCGACGTGGGCCAGTCCGCGCTCGGTCCGCCCACCACGGTGGCGCTCGGCCGCGTGCGCCGGCCGCTGGCCCGGCTGGGCGAGGCGGACCTGCTGGCGATGCACTTCGTCGGGGTCACCTCACCGGCCGCCAACCTGATGGGGACCGTCGTCGGCGCCGGCCGGATGGTCCAGCGGGCCCGCGCGCTCGGGCTCGAGCGCGTGGTCGTGGACACCAGCGGGCTGGTGGTGGGCGATCTGGGTCGGGCCCTGAAGCAGGCCAAGATCGACCTGCTCGCGCCGGACCTGATCGTGGCCCTGCAGCGGGCGGGAGAGTGCGAGCCCATCCTGCGACCCTGGCACTCGGCCTCGCGTCCCCGGATCGTGCGGCTCGCGCCGACTGCGGCCGCCAGGGTCCGCCGCGCCGAGGAGCGCCGGCGCTACCGTGAGGACGCGCTGGCCGCCTACTTCGCCGGTGCCCAGCGTCGCACGCTCGACCTCACCCGGGTCGTCCTGCGCTGGCCGGCGCTGTTCCTCGGTGCGCCGTTGCCCGAGGCCCTCGTGGCCGCCGGCGCCGAGGCGATCGGCCAACCGCTGTTGTGGGCCGAGCATCGCAACGGCGAGGTGGCGGTGCTCGCCGCGGGGGCACTCGCGCCGGTCCAGGCGCGCGCGCTGGCGACGCTCTTCGGGGCCGGCCCCGTGACGGCCTACGCGCGGGAGGAGCTCATCGACGCCCTGGCCGGGCTCCACGACGCCGACGGCGAGACGCTGGGGCTCGGCGTGGTCCGCGCGATCACGACCGCACCGCCTTCGCTCGAGATCGTCTCGCCGGTGAAGGGGGCGCCGGCCGCGGTGACGATCGGTCGCGCCCGATGGCGCAGTGGGTGAGGGAGGGGACCTGCCTGGGGGAGGAAGGGCGCCGGAGCGGTCGGGCCGCCCCGGCGCCGCACCGCGCTACTTCGTTCCGGTGCCACCGGGTGAGGTCGACCCACCCGGCGACGTGGCGCCCGGGGACGTCGTGGGCGAGCCGGGCGACGTCGTCGGCGCGCCACCCGTCGTCTCGCCGGGTCGCGGCGACGTGCCGGGCGAGGCCGCCGGCGTCCGCTCGCGCGGGCGCTCGCCGGTGGTACCGGTCGGCGATTCGGTGCACCCGGCGAGCACGGCGCTGCCGAGCGCAAGCACGAACAAGCCGCTGAGCAACTTTTTCATCACGCACTCCCTCCTCTGGGCGGCGTTAGCCACACCGCTCCCGGCTGCAATCGAAGTGCCACGCACCGACCGGCGCTGGTACACTGAGGGGCCTCGCAACACGCTGCACGGCAAGGGGAGACTCCCGCGATGAAGATCGAAGGCGCGCACGACATTCCGGCGCCGCGGCCGCGCGTGTGGGACGCGTTCCTGGATCCCGAGCGGCTGCGGCGCGCCATCCCAGGATGCGAGACGCTGGAGGCGATCGGTCCCGACGAGTACCGCGCGGTGATGAAGGTCGGGGTGGCGGCGGTGAAGGGCACGTTCGAGGGCAAGGTCCGCCTCACCGACAAGAAGCCGCCGGAGTCGTACCGCATGGCGGTCGAGGGCAGCGGCGGACCCGGCTTCATCCGCGGCGAGACCACCGTCACGCTCACCGAGGTGGAGGGCGGGACGCGCGTCGCCTACAGCGCCGACGTCCAGGTCGGCGGCCTCATCGCCGGCGTCGGTCAGCGCATGCTGGGCGGCGTGTCCAAGATGATGGCCGAGCAGTTCTTCACCCGGATGGGACAGATCCTGAGCGAGCCGTCGGCATGAAGGCCGCCTTCTTCAAGGAGCACGGCGGCAGCGACAAGGTCCTGTACGGCGACTACCCCGATCCCGTCCCGGCCGCCGGCGAGGTGGTCGTGCGGGTGCGGGCCTGCGGCATGAACCACGTCGACCTCCTCCTGCTCGACGGCCGGTTTCCTCCCCCGGAGGGGCTGCCGCACGTCAACGGCTGCGAGGTCACTGGCACGGTGGAGGCGCTCGGTGCCGACGTCCGGGGCCTCACCCCGGGGCAGCGGGTGGTCGTCTTCCCCGGCTTCTCGTGCGGCCAGTGCGAGTTCTGCTGGCGGGGCGAGCGCACGGTGTGCCTCCGTTACGGCTACCTGGGCGCCCACCGGGACGGCGGCTACGCCGAACGGGTCAAGGTGCCGGCGGCCAACGTCCTGCCGCTGCCCGACGCGCTCTCGTTCGAGGCCGGGGCCGCGCTGCCGATGGCCATGCTCACCGCCTGGCACGCGCTGGTGGGCAAGGTCGGTCTCCGGCCAGGCCAAACCGTGCTGGTCCAGGCCGCCGGCAGCGGCGTGGGCAGCGCGGCGATCCAGATCGCCCGCCTGGCCGGCGCCCGCGTCATCACCACCGTGGGCAGCGATGACAAGGTCGCGCTGGCCGAGCGCCTGGGCGCCGAGCGGGTGGTGAACTACCGGCGGGAGGACTTCGTGGAGGCCGTGCGGGCGTGGACCGGCAAGCGGGGCGTGGACGTGGTCGTCGAGCACATCGGCGGCGACACGTTCGAGCGCTCCGTCTACGCGCTGGCGCGCCTGGGCACGCTGGTCACCATCGGCTCCCATGACACGCACTGGGGTCGGCTCGACCTCCGCCACGTCTACTCCAAGAACCTGACCGTCGTCGGCACCAATCTGGGCACGATCCTGGAGCTGCGCCAGATCCTGGGCCACGTGGCGGCCGGGCGGCTGGCGCCGGTCATCGACCGGACGTTCCCGCTGGCCGACGCCCGGGCCGCGGTGCAGTACCTCCTGGACCGCCGGAACAAGGGCAAGGTCCTCCTGATCCCTTGACCCTGGCCGACCTGCTCGAGCGCGCGGTACTGCGGCAGCCCCGGGCCGAGGCCCTCGTGGACGGGGCGACGCGCCTCACCTACGCCGACCTCGACGCGCGCTCGGCCGCCCTGGCCCGCGGCCTGGCCGGGCTCGGCGTCGGCCGCCGCGACCGGGTGCTGATCGCGCTGCGCAACCGCGCCGAGCACGTCCTGGCCTACTGGGCCTGCCAGCGCCTGGCTGCGGTCGCCGTCCCGATCAACTTCCGGCTGGCGGCCGGGGAGGTCGCCTACCTGCTGGGCGACTCCGGCGCCCGCGTGGTCTTCTTCGAGGCCGGGACCGCCCCGGCGGTGCTGGAGGCCGCGGCCGGTCGCGACGTCGCCCGCGTCTTCGTCGGCGGCG
>DATLZL010000515.1:0-3104 GCA_035574035.1 Binatia bacterium
CAGGCGGTCGAGCTCGCGCAGCGGCAGCGCGAACGCGGCCACGAGGGCTGGGCGCGGCTGCTGGAGGCCGAGGTGGCCGAGCGCCGGGCCCCCGAGGACGTCGCCGCCGTCGAGCGGGCCGCCCGGCAGGCGATCGAGATCGCCGAGCCTGCCGGCATGCGTCCCCTGCTGGCGCGCGCCTGCCTGGTGTTGGGGGGCGCCCTGGCCCGCGCGGGGCGGCAACCGGAGGCCGAGGTGTACCTGACCCGGGGCCGGACGCTGCTGGAGAGCCCGGGCTAGGATCCGCCGGCGGCTAGCGCCAGAGGTCGGCGAGGCGCAGCGTGAGGTCCGGCCAGTCCGGGTGGACCACCGCCGCGTCGCCCTCGCCGGCGACGATGAGCGTGTAGCCACCCGCCTCGGCCCGGTCGCACGACAGGCGGCGCTGCTCGGGGTCCACCACCCAGAAGTGCCGGACGCCGAGGGCCGCGTAGCGCCGCGCCTTCGTCGTCTGGTCGTAGTCCCGGGTCGAGGGCGCCAGGACCTCGACCAGGAGGGCCGGGGCGCCCTCGATGCCCCGGCCGGAGACCTGGGCCGGGTCCTGCACCACGACCAGGTCCGGCTGGACGACGTCGTACGGGGTGAGGATGACGTCGATCGGGGCGTTGAAGACCTCGGCCCGGGCCTGGAAGTGGTCCTCGAGCTGTCGCTGGAGCCGTCTGGACACGCGCTGGTGGAGCGGGCTCGGGGCCGGGGTCACGTAGGGCTCTCCGTCCAGGATCTCCCAGCGGTTGCGGTCCGAGGGATGTGCACGTCGTCGGAGTAGTCGAGCCTGGTCTTGAGCCCGCTGGCCAGGCCCGGGGACCGGCTGATCAGCCCTCGAAGGAGCGCTCGTACTGCGAGCGCACGCGCTCGAGCTCCTCGGGGTCGAGCTTCATGCCGAGATGCAGGCCCATCTCGCCCAGGATGGTCTTGATCTCGTTCAGCGACTTCTTGCCGAAGTTCTTGGTCTTGAGCAGCTCGGCCTCGGTCTTCTGGACCAGGTCGGCGATGGTCCGGATGTTGGCGGTCTTGAGGCAGTTGGAGGCGCGGACCGAGAGCTCGAGCTCGTCGACGTTGCGGAAGAGGTTCTCGTTGAGCTCGGCCCGCGGCCCCGTCTCCGGCTCCACCGTCTCCGGCTCGGGCTCGGCCTCCGGGAAGGCGCGCAGCAGCTCGAAGTGGTCCTCCAGGATGCGCGAGGCCTCGGCCACCGCCGTCTGCGGCGTCACGCTCCCGTCGGTCCACACCTCCAGCACCAGCCGCTCGCGCCCGCCGTCCACGGGCTCGACGTGGAAGTTCACGCGCTTGATGGGCGAGAAGTCGGCGTCGAGCAGGATGGCGTTGATCGGCAGCGCCTCCGGCTCCCGGCGCTCGGCCGGCACGTAGCCGCGGCCACGCTCCACGCAGACCTCCATCTCGAGCATGCCGTCCTTGTCCAGCGTGGCCAGCGGCACCTCCGGGGTGAGCACCTCGACGTCGGCGTCCCGCTCGAAATCGCCCGCCTTCACCACGCCCGCGCCCTGGGCCTTGAGGCGGAGGATCTTCGGGCGGTTCACGTGCAGGCGGAAGACCACCTTCTTGAGGTTCATCAGGATGTCGAGCGTGTCCTCGGTGACCCCCGGCAGGTGCGAGAACTCGTGCAGCACGTTCTCGATCTTGACCCAGGTCGGCGCCGCTCCGTGGATCGCGGACAGCAGGACGCGGCGGTAGGAGTTGCCGACGGTCAGGCCCAGGCCCTCTTCGAGCGGCTCGATGACCAGCCGCCCGTAGGCGGGCTCGGTGACTTTCCAGTCGTGACGCGAGGGGAGCTCGAGCTCCAGCATGAAAACCCCCTTGACGGATTCCGGGGCGAACCCCGAACGGCTACTATACCAGACCGCCCGCCCGGCAGCCGGGACCGCCTGTCCGGCCCCGGGGGCCCGCCCCGGCGCTCCGGCCGCAGCCCGACGCCCGTGTAGACTGGACTCGTCGTGAGGCGCGCCCGGCTCGTCGTCCTCGCCGTCGTCCTGGCCGGCCTGGCGGCCGTCGAGGCCTGGCGGCTCGTCACGCCGGGCCCGTCGCTGACGGCCGGGCCGTACGCGGTCGAGGTCCCTGCGCAGAGCGGCGTGATCGACATCGCCCGCCGCCTGGCCGGCCAGGGCGTCATCCGGAGCCCCGAGGGGTTCGTGGCCCTGAGCGTGCTGCGGGGATCCTTCCGCAGCCTCCGCGCCGGCGAGTACGAGGTGCCGGCCGGAGCCAGCACCGTGGACGTGCTCCGGTTGGTCGAGAGCGGGCGCGTCCGGCGCCACGCCGTGCTCCATCCCGAAGGGGGGACGGTGGCCGAGCTGGCCCGTGCGCTGGAGGCGGCCGGCCTGCTGCCGGCGGCGGACGTGCTGCGGGCCGCCCGTGACCCTGCCTTCCTGGACGCGCACGACATCCCGGCGCCGACCGCCGAGGGCTACCTGTTTCCCGACACCTACTACCTGGTGCGCGGGCTCACCGCCGAACAGGTCCTGGGGCGGATGGTGCAGCGCCTCCACCAGAAGGTCACCCCCGAGCTGCGCGCGCGGGCCCGGGAGCGGAACCTCTCGCTCCACGAACTGCTCACGCTGGCCTCCATCGTCGAGCGCGAGGCGGTGGCCCCGGCCGAGCGCCCGCTGATCGCCGCCGTGTTCTGGAACCGCCTGCGGCTGGGCATGCCGCTGCAGGCCGATCCCACCGTGCAGTACGCGCTCGGCAAGGACCGGCGGACGCTGACCCGGACCGACCTGGCCACCGACCACCCCTACAACACCTACCAGCGGGCCGGACTGCCGCCCGGGCCCATCGCCAGCCCGGGCCTGGACGCCATCCTGGCCGTGCTCGACCCGGCGCCGGTCAAGTACCTCTACTTCGTGAAGAAGGACGACCAGCACCACCACTTCTCGGACACACTCGAGGAGCACCTGCGCGCGGTCCGGCGCTACCGGCTGGCCCGCGACGGCTGAAAGCCCCTCGCTCGCCGGCTCCGAACCGGCGTGCTATAACAGCGCGCGACATGCGCCCGACCGCGCTGCCCGCGCCGTGAGCGGCGAGGACAGGCCCGCCGCCGGCCCGCCGCCGGCCGGCCG
>DATLZL010000516.1:0-5851 GCA_035574035.1 Binatia bacterium
CGTCTGGGGCTGAGCCCGGCGCCGGCCGGGGCGTGGGCGCGAGCCTGGTTGCCGTCCCGCGGGCGCCGGATCAGGCGTCGCTGGCCAGCCGGCCGTTCCACCCCCAGTTGGACTTCTCGACGTCCTGGAAGACGATGTGGACCTGATCCGGCGTCGTCTTGCCGATCCGCACCATCGCCTCGGTGAAGGCCCGGACGATCTCGCGCTTCTGCTGCTCGGTCCGCCCCGCGTACCACTGGATCGTGATGTTCGGCATGAACGCTCCTCCCGGCCGGCCGCGCGGCCTGGCGCTTGAGCGCTCGACGGAATCGCGCCGCGCTGCGCCGGCTCGCGCCCTAGAGTACACTCGGCGGCGCCAGGGGGGTGCGGTGATGGCGGTCAAGGCTCTGCTGCACTACGCGCTCGAAGTTCCCGATCAGACCGTGGGTGAGCAGTTCTACCGGCACTTCGGCCTGCTAAACGAGCCGGTCCGGGACAGCGCCGTGCACCTGCGGCCGGCCGGCCTCGGGCGCGACGCGGTGCTCCTCTACCCCGGGCCGCGCAAGCGGCTGCACCACCTCGCCTTCGGCGCCCCCGGGGAGGAGTTCGAAGCCACGCGCGAGGCCCTCCGCCGCGCCGGGATCGCCGAGGTCGACCCGCCCCGCGAAGCCCCCGAGGGCGGGCTGTGGATCCGCGACCCCGACGGTAACCTGATCAACATCCGTCCCGAGGCGGCCGCGGTCCCGCCGCCCGACCCACCGCTGCGCCTGAACGCGCCCGGCCGCATCACCCGCGTGGCCGAGCGCGCCTTCCCGGAGCGCGGCGGGGCACGGCCGCGGCGCCTGGGCCACGTGCTGCTGTTCACCGGCGACCTGGCCCGTGCGACCGACTTCTACACGCGCGTGCTGGGCATGAAGCTCTCCGACCGCGTGCCGTCGGCCATCGTCTTCCTGCGCTGCACGCCCGACCACCACAATTTGGCCCTGCTCGCCTCCCGGGGGCCCGGCTTCCACCACGGCTCCTACGAGGTCGGCTCGATCGACGAGATCGCCATGGGCGCGCAGGCGATGCTGGAGGCCGGCTGCCCGCCGGGCTGGGGGCCGGGGCGGCACGTCATCGGGTCCAACTTCTTCTATTACGTGCGCGATCCCTGGGGCTCGTTCGCCGAGTACTTCCACGACATCGACCACATCCCGGAGGGCTGCGCGTGGCAGGCGCGCGATTTCCCGCCCGAGGACGCTCTCTACCGATGGGGGCCGCCGGTGCCGGAGGACTTCGCCTTCAACCGCGAGCTGGAGGGCTGAGACGTACGAGGAGCAGGCCGAGTTCGTCCTCCGCTTCTCGCTGGAGGCGCGCTTTCCCGAGAATTACGAGGGCGAGGCCGATGGCTACGCGTGGGTCCGGCACTGGGAAGAGGTCGTCAAGCCCGACGTGATCGCCGCCGTCTTCGCCGCCCTCGCCCGCCACCCGGGCTGGGCCGCGCGCGTGCGTCAGCGGGGGATCTCTCAGGACCGGGAGATCGAGATCGTGCTGCAGGTGCCGGTCGACTGACCGGGCCGTCGGCCGGCGATAGCATCGAGCCGATGGCGAGCCCGAGGCTCGAGACCGTCCTCACCCGTCTGGCCCGAGAGGGCGAGCTCTACGAGCGCCTGCCCGCCGGGCGCGTGCGCTGCCACGCCTGCGGCCACCGCTGCCTGATCCCGCCCGGCCAGCGCGGGGTGTGCAAGGTGCGCTGGAACGAGGACGGCCGGCTCATGGTGCCGCACGGCTGGGTGGCCGGCCTCCAGCTCGATCCCGTCGAGAAGAAGCCGTTCTTCCACGCCTACCCCGGCGCCCGCGCCCTCTCCTTCGGGATGCTCGGGTGCGACTTCCACTGCGCGTACTGCCAGAACTGGCTGACGTCGCAGGCCCTGCGCGACCCGGTGGCCGGCGTGCCCCCCGAGCCGGTGACGCCCGACGAAATCGCCGAGGCCGCCCGGCGCCACCGCGCCCGCATCCTGACCTCGACCTACAACGAGCCGCTGATCACCAGCGAGTGGGCGGTCGAGGTCTTCCGGGCCGGCAAGGCGCGTGGGCTCGTCGGCTCCTACGTGTCGAACGGCAACGCCACACCGGAAGTGCTCGAGTACCTCCGGCCGTGGGTCGACCTCTACAAGGTCGACCTCAAGGGCTTCGACGACCGGCGCTACCGGCAGCTGGGTGGGCTGCTCCGCACCGTGCAGGACACGATCGCGCGGTTGCACCGACTCGGCTTCTGGCTGGAGGTGGTGACGCTCGTCGTCCCCGGCTTCAACGACTCCGATGCGGAACTGCACGACCTGGCCCAGTTCCTGGCCTCGGTCTCGCCCGACATCCCCTGGCACGTGACGGCCTTCCACTCCGACTACAAGATGCAGGACCGTCCGTCGACCGACGCGCGCCGGCTGATCCGCGCCGCCGAGATCGGCCGGCGGGCGGGACTGCACTACGTCTACGCCGGCAACCTGCCGGGGCGGGTGGGCGACCTCGAGAACACCTCCTGCCCGGGCTGCGGCGCCCTGCTCATCGAGCGCGTCGGCTTCCGGGTGCTCCAGGACCGCATCACGCCCGCCGGCGGCCGCTGCCCCCGCTGCGAAACGCCGATCCCCGGCCGGTGGGGCTGACCCGGACGAGCAGGGGATCGTCGAAAAACTTTACGTATCCGGGATCCCCGTGGGCGCCGCCTGTCCCGTGACGATCGGCGACAACACCATCGAGGTGATCGTCACCGACAGCGTCTTCGGTGCTGTTGTCGTCGAGGCAGCGAGTCGGGCTCAGTCTGATCTCCATCGGGCGAGGAAGCAGTGGGTCGACAGTATCGGACCGAACAAATATCCGGCCGGGACGACCGTGCAGGACGGCTCCGGTGACGGCACCGCGGTGAAGGGATGTCCGGGATGCGCTCATCACCGGCGTCTCCGCTGTGTCGGCGCCGGGGAACCTCAACCGGTATCCGTGTCGGAAAACTTGACGAGTTGAGGGGGCGCTCGTCGGGCGACACCCCCAAGCCCTTGGTCTGCCGTCGTTTTCGATTCTGGCTTCCGGCGTGCATCTGTCTCATTGGTTCCGCTCGCGCCGCCAGGCGGACGTAACGAGAGGGGGGGGCTGTGGGACACCGACCGTCAGCGCTCGTGCTCGTCCTCGTCGCCGTGCTGGCCGCCAGTGCCGTTCCCGCCTGGGCGATGCCGGCCATCCAGCGGGTGAACACGAACCCCGGGCACCTCGAGCTCAACCGGCGCACCGAGGTCATGGTCACCGCGGTCGTCAGCGATGCCAGCCAGATCTTTTCCGGCGCGTTCAATCTCGAGCGGCTCAACCCCGACGGCACCGTCCGGGTGCTGGGCCAGCTGAAGGACGACGGCAGCAAGGGCGACGCGAGGGCCGGTGACGGGATCTTCACGGTGATCCAGAACTTCAATGAGCCGCAGACCGGGCTCGTGCGGCTTCGGATCGGGGGCTCCATCGTGCTGGTGAGCGACCGCAGCCGGCGCGTCCGCATCGAGTCGGCGCCGTTCACGCTGCCGGTCGGCGTCGTCGTCCCGCCCGGCCACGGCGCCACCATTCCGGGCCCGGGCGGCACCAGCATCACGGTCCAGCCGAACACGTTCAGCGCCGAGGTGCTCGTGGGCATCGCGCCGGCGCCGGCCGGCAGCATCGTCGCCGACCTCGGGAGCTTCTCGCAGGTGGCGGCGGTGGACATCATCGTGGAGCCCACCGGGTTCACGGGCCTGCTGGGCCAGGCCGCGTTGCCGCTGCAGATCGCCCTGCCGCTGCCGGCCGGCGTGACCGATACCAGCTTCGTCGTCGGCGAGCAGGTCGTGATCGACTCCCTCGCCGACCCGCCCGGGCTCAGGCCGCAGCTCATCCCTCGCGCCGTCGCCACCTCGATCGGCGGCGCGATCGTCACCCAGCCGAGCCCGCTGAGCGGGATTCGCAACGGAGGGGTGTACGCCATTCTCGGCAACGTCGGCAGCGGTTTCGCCACCGGCACGGTTCGCAACGCGGATGGCAGTCCCGCCGCCGGCGTGGTGGTCAGCAACGACACGAACACCGGCGTCACCGTCACCGACGCCGGCGGCCAGTACAGCCTGTACCTGAGCGGAACCGGGTTGTTCACGCTGACGGCCTTTCACCCGTTCCGGGGCACCATCGGGACGGCCGCCGGGGCTGTCAGCGGGACGGTGAGCGTCGACATCACGCTGAACGCCCCGGCGGTGCCGATCGTCACCCGGAACGGCGTCCGCAACGGCGGCTTCGAGCGGTGCGACCTCTCCAGCTGGGAGACCGCCGGCAATGTCGCGATCGCCCAGCAGTTCGGCCCCACCGCGCCGAACAGCCAGCACCCGGGCGGCGTGACTGTCCTGCCGCGCGAGGGGGCGTGCATGGCCGTGATCGACACCGGCAGTCCGCAGGGGGCGATCGCCTCGAGCTTGAGGCAGACGTTCCGGGTGCCTCCGGGGGCCCGCACCCTCCGGATCGACTACAACTACGTCAGCGAGGAGTTCCCCGAGTTCGTCGGCACGCAGTTCCAGGACCCCTTCCGGGTCCTCATCACGCCGGCCGGCGGGAGCCAGACCGTGGTGGCGGAAGTCACCGTCGACAGCGCCAACCAGCAGGGCGTCACCCTCATCGGCGACTGCGGCTTCCCGGGCGGCGACAGCACGTGCGGCATGACGGACTGGCGAACGGTCAGCGTCGATCTGTCGGCCTACGCCGGCCAGAACGTGACGGTGGAACTCCTGTTCACGGTCACGGATGTCGGGGACAACATCTTCGACACGCTGGTCTTCGTCGACAACATCCGCTTCGGGACGCTGGTCGTCGACGCCAAGGTGCTGGCCGGCGCCAACGCCGGCCTGGCTCGAGCCGACGCCGACGTCTTGCAGGCGACCGAGATCCTCTCCCAGGCGGGGTTGAACGTGCGCCTCCGCAACGAAACCGTGCAGGTCATCGCGAATCCTGGGGCGCTGCTCGACACCAACCTGGACTACGTGGACGGGGGCCAGGCATGTCCCGACCCGGCCCAGCGCGACGGCCGGCGCACCCAGGAGGAGATCGATCTGCTGGCGCTCAGCCGAAGCCCGGTCCAGACCGACATCAACCTCTACTACATCCGGTCCGGCACCCGGTCGGACAACTTCCTGATCTCCGGCTACTCCATCAGCCCGGACGAGTACTGCAACGAGGTCAACATCCTGACCAATTCCGGGCTGATGCTCACCGACCGCGCCCTGATCATCAACAGCCCGGGAATCCTGGCGCACGAGATCGGCCATCTGGTCATCTCGCCGCACAACGCCCTGAGCGCGCTGGAGCACGGCATCAACGACTCGCAGAACTTCATGAATGCCAGCTCGACGCCGGCGACGGCTGTGATCACGCCGGCCCAGTCGCTGAACATCAACCGGCTCAACGCCCCGCTGATCGTGCCATGAGCGAGCGTGGCTGCGGTGCCGCTGATCCCGCGCACCCGGGGACCGGACCGGGCCGCCGGCCTCGGCGAGGCGTGTCCGACAGGCGCTGAGCAACGTGGAACGTGCGGCGGGCAGAGGCCGCCCGGGCTGGACAGCCCGGTTCGAGGAGCAGCCGGTTCGAGGAGAAGGAGGACGTCAATGTCGACCCAGAGTGTTTGGAGGGTGGTGGCGATCGCGGTGGCGGTCGGACTGACCGCGACGGGTCTGGCCCATGCGGGAGCCCAGGACACTGCCAATGGCATCGTCCCGCTGCCGGGGAGCCTGGTCCTGCTCGGCGCGGGCGTCGCGGGGCTGGCCGGCGTTTCGTGGTGGCTGCGCCGCAAGTGACGGCCGCCTCCTGAGTCCCGGCGGGCCGGCTTCGGCCGGCCCGCCGGGCGCGG
>DATLZL010000517.1:0-4856 GCA_035574035.1 Binatia bacterium
GACCGGCCCGGCCCGGCCACGTGATGCTCGACCTCGCGCAGGCGGTCGAGGACCTGCTGGTCGAGAGCGGCGTGAGGCGAGCCGCGATCGCGGGCGCCCGGCTCTGCACCGCCTGTCACCGCGAGCTCTTCTACTCGTACCGCCGGGGCCACCGCGGGCGGATCGTCACCCTCGCCGCGCTGCCGTGAGGCGGCAGCGTGCCGGACGTCGCCGCCGCCGGCCCGGGGAGCCGCCCATGCCCGGGAACCGCGGTCGCCGTTCCGTGGCCGGGCCTGGTCGACTCGCCGTGCGATAGCCCACGGACAGGAGGGAACGCGTATGCCAGACCCAGGGCGCCACGCCACGCCGCTTGAGCGCCTGATCGACCATCCTGTCGCTCAGACCCTGACGGCGAGCGGCGGGCTGAGCATCACGAAGATCGCCGGGAGATCGCCAGGGAAGCGCTGAGCGGCGAAGAGTTCGACGCGCGCTGCACGCCCTCGGGCGCCGCCGGGCGCAAGCTACCCTGGCCGAGCTGACGGGGAACGGACAGGAGCGGACCTGACCGCTCCGCTCGACCGGCCCCTGCTACAATCCCGGCGTGGTGGACATCGCCGGGAACCTGGCCCGGGTGCAGGAACGCATCGCCCGCGCCGCCGAGCGGGCGGGCCGCCGGGCCGAGGACGTCCTGCTGGTCGGGGTCTCCAAGACCGTCGATGTCGAGCGCATCCGGGCGGCGGTGGCCGCCGGCCTGCCGGCGCTGGGCGAGAACCGGGTCCAGGAAGCCAGGGAGAAGATCGCTGTCCTCGGTCGCCCCGTCCCCTGGCACCTGGTCGGCCACCTGCAGACCAACAAGGTCCGCGAGGCCGTCGGTCTGTTCGACCTGATCCACTCGCTGGACCGTCTGGACCTGGCGCGGGAGCTGGACCGGCGGGCCCGACAGCGGGGCCAGCCGGTGGCGGCGCTGCTGCAGGTCAACGTGGCCGGCGAGGCCACCAAGGGCGGCTTCGCGCCGGAGGCGGTGGAGGCGGCGCTCGAGGGCCTGGCGCCGCTCTCGATGGTCCGTGTGCAGGGACTCATGACCATCCCGCCGGCGGTCGACCACGCCGAGCAGGTGCGCGGGTGGTTCCGGACCCTGGCCGTCCTCGCCAAGCGGGTGGGACTGCCGCACCTGTCCATGGGCATGAGCGCCGACTTCGAGGTCGCCATCGAGGAAGGGGCGACGATCGTACGGGTGGGGACGGCCATCTTCGGCCCGCGCCCGGGAAAGGCCGCGGCATGAGCCTCAAGGGCAAGACGGTGGGTTTCATCGGCTCCGGCAACATGGGCGAGGCCTTGATCAAGGGGCTGACGCGCGCCAACGTGGTGCCGCCGGAGATGATCTGGGCGAGCGACGTGCGCCGCGAGCGCCTGCAGGAGCTGGACCGGCAGTACGGCATCCAGCCCGCCCCCGACAACGTCGAGCTCGTCCGCCGGGTCGACGTGGTGATCCTGGCGGTGAAGCCGCAGATCATCGGGCCGGTCCTGCACGAGGTCGCCCCCGCGCTCACCCGGCGCAAGCTGCTCATCTCGCTGGCGGCCGGGGTGTCGACGGCCACCATCCGCGCCCACCTGGGCAAGGACGTCCGCCTCATCCGCGTGATGCCCAACACGCCGGCGCTGGTCCTGGAGGGCGCGACGGCAATCGCCCGGGCCGACGGCCTGGAGTCCGAGGACATGGAGATCGCCTCCGAGATCTTCAGCGCGGTGGGGCGCGTGGTGGTGCTGGAGGAGGACCTGCTCGACGCCGTCACCGGTCTCAGCGGCTCCGGCCCGGCCTACATCGCGCTGGTCATCGAGTCGCTCGCCGACGGGGGCGTGAAGATGGGCCTGGACCGCGCGACGGCCATGACCCTCGCCACCCAGACCGTGCTGGGCTCGGCCAAGCTGCTGCTGGAGACCGGCCTCCACCCCGGAGCGCTCAAGGACATGGTCTCGAGCCCGGGCGGCACGTCCATCGCCGGCATCGCCGCCCTCGAGGAGGGCGGCGTGCGCACGACCTTCATCAAGGCGGTGGAGCGCGCCACCCAGCGCTCGCGGGAGCTGGGCCGCGGCTCGGGCGGGTAGGCGCGGTCGGTGGAGCGTCCGGCCGCGGGCCGCTCCGAGCCCCCATGTCCTGGGGTAAGATACCGCCGTGTTCGTCGGGGCCTACTTCCTCACCGCGCTGGCCAACCTGCTCAACCTGGCGATCGTCGTCTACATCTGGATCATCATCGCCCGTGCGGTGATCTCGTGGGTGAGCCCCGACCCGTTCAACCCCATCGTGCGCTTCCTGTACCGCGTGACGGAGCCGGTACTGCGCCCGGTGCGCCACCGGCTGCCGGTGGCCATGGGCCTGGACCTCTCTCCGATGGTCGTCATCCTGGCCCTCTACTTCCTCAAGGAGTTCCTCGTGCCGGTCCTCCACCGACTCGCCATGGAGATCGGCTGAGGCGCGGAGGTCCCGATGCGCCTGACCCCCCTGGACATCCGGCAGCAGCAGTTCACGGTCAAGATGTTCCGCGGCTTCGACCCCCAGGAAGTGGACGCGTTCCTGGAGGACGTGGCCGAGGACTACGAGGCGGTGCTCAAGGAGAACGCGCTGCTCAAGGAGCAGCTGGGCGCCCACGAGGAGCGCAGTCGCGGGCTGCTGGACGCCGAGCGCACGCTCAAGGAGACCCTGGTCACCACCCAGAAGATCGCCGAGGAGATCCGCGAGCAGGCCCGCCGCGACGCCCAGCTCCTGATCCGCGAGGCGCAGCTGCAGGGCGAGAAGCTGGTCGAGGAGGCCCGGGCCGAGGAGGCGCGCATCCGCAGCGAGATCAAGCAGCTCCGGCGCACCCACCGCCAGCTGATCGAGGAGCTGCGGGCGGCCGTCGACCGCTACCAGCGCCTGCTCAGCGACGAGGCGGAGTTCGACCCCGACCTCCGGGAGGAGGTATGAGGCGCGTGCTGATCGCCGTCCTGCTGGGCCTGGCGGCGGCCCTGCCGGTGCCGGCCAGCGCCGAGTCCGAGGCCTTCCTCGGGCCGCGGTCCGTCGACCTCGAGGTGAGCCTGCGGCTCCGGCCGGACGGCTTCCGCCTGGGCGGCACGCTGGCCGGCCCCACCGGGACCTGGGGCGCCTGGCTGAACGGCCTGGCCCGCCGGGACGGCTTCACCCTGGACGGCCGGGTCGAAGAGCCGGGCCGGGCGCTCGAGTTCAGGCTGGACGCCGAGCTCCGGCGCTGGCTGTCGCTCTAGTCGAGGACTCGTGATCCGACCCGTCCGCTGGGCGGGCGACCGCCTGCTGCTGCTGGACCAGACGCGCCTGCCTCTGGAAGAGGTGGAGCGCGCCTGCCCGACGTGGGAGGAGGTGGCGGAGGCCATCCGCACGCTCGTCGTGCGCGGGGCCCCGGCCATCGGGGTGGCGGCCGCCTTCGGCGTCGTGCTGGCCGCGCTCCGGAGCCCGGCCACGACGTTCGAGGGGCTGCTCGGCGACCTCGACGCCGCCGTCAAGGGGCTCGCCGCCACGCGGCCGACCGCGGTGAACCTCTTCTGGGCGCTCGAGCGGATGCAGCGGGCGGCGCTCGCCGCCCGCGGACGGCCGGTCGACGAGGTGCGGGCGCGCCTGCTGGCCGAGGCCCGGGCGATCCTCGAGGAGGACGTGGCCGCCAACCGGGCGCTGGGCGAGCACGGCGCCGCGCTGGTGCCGTCCGGCGCCCGAATCCTGACCCACTGCAACGCCGGGGCCCTGGCCACCGCCGGCTACGGCACGGCGCTCGGGGTGGTGCGCTCCGCGCACGCCCGGGGCAAAGTCGCGCTGGTGTGGGTGGACGAGACGCGGCCCGTCCTGCAGGGCGCGCGACTGACCGCCTGGGAATGCGTGCGGGAAGGCATCCCCCACCGCCTGGTGGCCGACACGGTGGCCGCCTCGCTCATGGCCCGGGGCCAGGTGGACCTCGTCATCACCGGCGCCGACCGCATCGCCGCCAACGGCGACACCGCGAACAAGATCGGCACCTACGGGCTCGCCGTCCTGGCCCACCACCACCGCATCCCGTTCTACGTCGCGGCGCCGTTCTCGACCATCGACCCCGCGCTGCCCTCGGGAGACGCGATCCCGATCGAGGAGCGGGACGCCGGCGAGGTGAGGGCGCTTGGCGGCCGGCCGACCGCACCGGCCGACTCGCCGGTCTACAACCCGGCCTTCGACGTCACGCCCGCCGCGCTGATCACCGCGATCGTCACCGAGCGCGGCGTCTTCCGCCCGCCCTACCGCTTCGGCTGATCCCGCCCCATGGCGGGCAACGACGACATCCGCCTGGCCCGCGCCTACCACGACGACACCACCCACACGCCGCGGTCGGTGCGGACCAGCGGCCACACGCTCGACTGGGACATCAAGCCGTTCCCGTTCAAGATCTACCCGGACCTGCCCGCCCGCCCGCTGCCGCGGTCGTTCACGCTGCCGGCGGTCGACACGCTGCGCGCGCTCGACACCGGCCGCGGACCCGTCGCCGACCGCCTCGGGCTGGAGGCGCTGGCCGCGCTCCTCTACTTCACCGCCGGGGTGACCCGGAAGAAGACGTACCCGGGCGGGGGCGAGGTCCTGTTCCGGGCGGCGCCCTCCACCGGCGCGCTCTACCAGACCGAGGTCTACGTGGCCGCCGGAGCGGTGGACGGCCTCGAGCCCGGCCTCTACCACTTCAATCCCGGCGACTTCGCGCTCCGTCCCCTGCGGACAGGCGACGTGCGGGCGGCGCTGGCGGCGGCCGCCGCCGAGCCGGCTCTCGCCCGGCGCGCGGCGACGGTGGCGCTCACGGCGATCTACTGGCGCAACACGTGGAAGTACCAGGCGCGCGGGTGGCGTCACCTCTACT
>DATLZL010000518.1:0-3525 GCA_035574035.1 Binatia bacterium
GCCGAGGCGCCGGTGACGACGACGACCGGACCGGGGGCCGGGCTCATGCGGGCGCCGACGCCTCCGGCACCGCGAACGCCGGCGTCGCGTCGCTGACCTGGACCATCAGGTCTCCCTCGCGCCGGGTGACTTCGGCCTCGCACCGCCCGTCCGGCGCCACGCGCGTCAAGCGCAGGTCGACGTCGGCGTCCCCGACGCGCAGGCGGCGAAGCGCCAGCCACTCCAGGCGCTCCGGCAGCCGGTAGTGACGGAAGGCGGCGGCCGCGTCGAAGACCGCGTCGAAGACGCGGCGCGCCGGCACGTCGTGGCCGTACCGGCGAAAGCCGGCGAGGATCAGCGCGTTGTCGTGCGGCCAGACGCTGCCCAGGTGGTAGCTGACCGGGTTGAAGGCCCGGGCCTCGCTCGAGAGCGTCCGGATCCCCCAGCCGGAGAACATGTCGGGCTGCATGAGGCGCGCGGCGACCGCGGCGGCCCGGGCCGGCTCCGCGATGCCGCCCCACAGCACCTGCCCCGCGTTGGAGGTCACGACGGCGGCCGGGCGCCCACCGGCCTGGCGGGCCAGCACGTAGCAGCCGAGCGCCTCGTCCCAGAAGTCGAGGTCAAACCGGGCCCGGACCTCCGCCGCCCGGCGCTCGAGTGCCCCGGCCGCTGCTTCGTCGCCCAGCGCCCGCAGCAGCGCGGCCGTCTGGTACCAGGCCCGGTAGGCGTAGCCCTGGACCTCGGCCAGCGCGATGGGCGGCTCGCAGGAGGAGCCGTCGGCGTTCACGATGCAGTTGCCCGAGTCCTTCCACCCCTGGTTGACCAGCCGGTCGCCGAAGCGCCCGGAGTAGTCCAGGTAGCCGTCGCCGTCGCTGTCGGCCGGGCCGGCCATCCAGCCCAGTGCCGCGTCGACGTGGGGGCGCAGCCGGCTGGCCAAATCCAGGTCTCCGGACCAGCGCACGTACTCGGCGAGCAGGATCAGGAAGAGCGGCGTCGCATCCACGGTCCCGTAGTAGGCGAGGCTCTGCGGGATCGCACCCAGCCGGGCCAGCTCTCCGCTGCGCAGTTCGTGCAAGATCTTGCCGGGCTCGGCGTCGCGGTAGGCGTCGCGTTCGCTCGCCTGGTAGCGGGCCAGGAGCCGCAGGGTCTGCCGGGCGGCGTCGGTCCCGTAGGGGAGCGTCTGCAGCGCGACGACGGCGGCGTCGCGGCCGAACAGCGTCGCGAACCACGGGATCCCGGCGGCGAAGTAGTCGAGGCCGTCGAGCCGGGAGCGCAGGATGCGGAGGTCGGCCAGCGCCCGGCCCAGGACGCGGTCGAACAGCAAGCTGGAGCTCTCCACCTTCGCCGAGCGCTCGCTCCAGATCCGTTCGGCCTTGCGGTGCCAGCGGCGCAGGGTCTCCGCCGGCGTGGCGGGGCTGGCCGTGCCCCGCTCGGCGGTGACCCCGGCGCTCTCCGCCGGCGTGATGGTGAGCGACAGCGTCGTGGCCCGACCGGGCCGCAGCGACACCCGCCACGTGGCGCGCGCCGGCTCCCGGTGATCCGGCGGTGGCACGAAGGCGATGGTCGTCGTCCGGACCCGCCCGTCCCGGCCGTCGTAGCCGAGCTCCAGCGCCCCGTCCTCGGTGATCCGCGCCGGCCGCCGTCGCCCCCGCGGCCCCTTGACGAAGCCCTTCACGATGAACAGGTCCTCGAAGCCGGCCCGGAAGGCCAGCTGCAGGCGCAGGCTCACTGCGACCGGCGCGAAGCTCGTCACCTCCAGCTGCTCGTGGATCACGTCACCGCGGACCACGCGGTGCCGGCGCACGGTGATCGTGTTGCGGGGGATCGGGCGCCGGTCCTCGGTCGTGAGCTCCGGGTTGGTCAGGTAGTGGTCGGTCTCGAAGCCCCGGCCGCCGAGCGCCGAGAGCAGGGTCAGCGGCCGTCCCTCGAGTCGGAGGGTGTAGCCGTCCAGGAAGCGGCAGTCGTGAAAGAAGAGCCCGAAGCCGTGGGGAAGCGCCCACGGAACGTCACCGTGCTCGTCGGCCAGCAGGAACAGGCTGCCCTCCTTGAGCACGACGGCCTCGGCCGTGCGCTCGACCTTGGCCGGCTCGGGCTGGGTGAGGATGCGCGCCTTGCTCCGGGCCTGAGTGGGCCCGAGTCCGGCGTGCCGTCCTCGCCGACGCGCTGCGTCGCCCATCGACCCGCACGCGGTGCAATGGCAGTGCCCGACCACCGGAACGCTCGCCGGCCCGGGGGCGCTCTCCGCCGGCACATGCCTTGCTCGAGTCCCTCCCGTACCGCCGGGGCGACCGACGGCGGCCGTGCGGAGGGACGTGATGGAAGTTTCGCGGCGCGATTTCTTCAAACTGGCCGCCGGCACCGCCGGCGGCACTGCGCTCGGCGGTCTCGCCGGCCTGGGCGCGAGCCTGGCCCCCACCCTGGCCCGGGCCCAGGAGCTGCGGATCAAGGACGCCAAGACGACCCCCAGCATCTGTCCGTACTGCTCGGTGGGCTGCGCCACCCTGGTGCACACCGTCGACGGCCGGATCGTCAACATCGAGGGCGACCCGCGCAGCCCCTGGAACGAGGGGACGCTCTGCCCCAAGGGGGCGGCGATCTACCAGCTGCACGTGAACCCCAACCGGCCCACCAAGGTCCTCCACCGGGCGCCGGGCGCCGCCGACTGGGAGGTCTGGGACCTCGAGCGGGCCATGGAGCGGGTGGTCGAGCTGGTGCAGAAGACCCGCGACGAGACCTTCATCGAGCGCCTGCCGGACGGCCGGCTGGTGAACATGACGCCGGCGATCTTCTCGCTGGGCGGGGCGACGCTCGACAACGAGTGGAATCACATCCAGCAGAAGCTGATGCGGGGGCTCGGCATCGTCGCCATCGAGAACCAGGCCCGAATCTGACACTCTTCCAGCGTCCCCGGGCTGGGGACACGGTTCGGGCGCGGCGCCGCCACCCTGCACTACCGCAGCATGGCCGACTCCGACTGCTGCGTGTTCATGGGCTCCAACATGGCCGAGAACCACCCGGTCGCCTTCCGGTGGCCGATGAAGGCCAAGGTCGAGCACGGCGCCACGCTGATCCACGTCGACCCCCGCTTCACCCGCACCAGCGCCATGTGCGACATCTACGCCCCGATCCGGGCCGGCTCCGACATCGCCTTCCTGGGCGGCCTGATCAACTACGTGATCCACAGCGAGCGCTGGAACCAGGAGCCGTTCTTCCGGACCTTCCTGGTCCACTACACCAACGCCCCGATGATCGTCAGCGACCAGTTCCAGGACGCCGAGGAGCTGGGCGGCGTCTTCTCGGGCCTGGTCCAGTACACCGGCGGCGTCAAGGAGTGGCCGTACGACGGCTTCGTCGGCGAGTACGAGACGAACTCCTGGCAGTACGCCCAGACACGGATGGAGCCCCAGGGCTGGCGGGCGGCCACCCAGCGCGCGGGGGAGACGCGGTCCGGGGCCCAGGAGGGCCGGGGTGACGGCTCCGGCGGGCCGGCCGGCCGGAAGGCCGACGCCGAGGCCGGCGGGCGCCAGCGGCAGGCGACGCAGGCCG
>DATLZL010000519.1:0-4533 GCA_035574035.1 Binatia bacterium
GCCGCCACTGGGCGAGCAGCGGCGCCGCCGCCTCGCGCGCGGCAAGGGCCAGCCGCACGGCGCGGGCGGCCGGGTCGGGCTGGGGCAGGGGGTCGTTGAAGAAGACCATCAGCCCGTCGCCGGTGAACCGCTCCAGCGTGCCCTCGTAGCGGAAGATCAGCGGCCCCACCGCCGCATGGTACTGGCCGAGCAGCCGCATGACCTCCTCCGGCTCGGCCGTCTCGGCGAAGGTCGTGAAGCCGCGCAGGTCGCAGAAGACGACGGTGATCTCTCGCCGGTGGGAGGCCAGCACGGTGTCGTCGCCCCCGGAGAGCGCCTCGGCCAGGGCCGGGGAGAAGAAGCGCTTGAGGCGCCCGGCGCGCTCCAGTTCCTGGCGCACCCGCTCGCGCTCGCGCAGGCCGCGCACCATCTCGTTGAACGTCGCCCCCAGGCGCCCCAACTCGTCGCGCTGGGCGAGCGCGACCTCGGCGCTGAAGTCGCCGGCGGCCACACGCCGGGCGGCGTCGGCCAGGGCCAGTACCGGTCGGCTCACGCGCCGGGCGACCACTGTGGCCCCGCCCAGGGCCAGCAGCACGCCGACCACGGAGACGCCCAGCAGGAGCAGCAGCAGGTGGTTCCACGGCACCAGCGCGTCGGCCAGCGGCCGCTGCAGCACGACCAGGACCTCGTCGCCGATCGGCTCCGCGCGCAGCACGTGCGGCCCGCCGGCGCCGAGCTCCATCACGCCGGCCCCCCGGGCGCCCGGAAAGCGTTCGACCAGCATCGCCCGCTCGCCCGCCGACAGGGTGGAGCCGTCGACCACGAAGCCGGCCCCGGCCGGGCGCAGGAAGGAGATGTGCAGGCCCGTCACCCGCCGCAGCTCGGCGGCGGCGGGGTCGCCGATGGCGTAGCCGGCGGCGAGCCACGCGATCGGCTCCGGGGCCAGCAGCGGCACCACCGCCAGCCGGAAGAGTTGCGCGTCGAGGGGCGCCAGGCCCGAGCCCTGGCCGTGCTCCTCGGCCTGCTCGAGCAGCCGCGGCAGCGGGAACGGCGCCCCGTGGCGTCCGGGGTGACGGGTGTCGGCCAGGACGGCGCCGTCGAGCGAGATGAGCATCAGCCGGTCGGCCCCGACGCGTCGCCGGTGGTTCTCGAGCACCGAGGCGGTGGTGGCGTGGTCGGCGGTGGCCGCGGTGGCCTTGAGGGCGAAGTCCCCGGAGACCAGGCGCGTGGCCGCCAGCAGCTGCTCGGCCCGGAACGCCAGCTGGCGCGTGAAGAGCAGGCCGGCCCGCCGCAGCTCCTCGTCGAGCTGATGTCGCGCGTGCGTGCGCACGGAGGCCACCACGAGCGCGAACGACACCAGCTGGACGGCGACGAACAGCCCGACGAAGACCGCCACCAGGCGGCGACGGAACCCGCCGACCGAGAGCCTGCGGAGGTCCATGCCCCGCCACGCTATCGCGCGGGCGACGCCCGGGCAAGCGCGTTCCGGGCCCGGCCTCCCGGGCGCGGTCCCTCGCCGCGGTTGACCGGCCGCCGCTCGTCGGCTACCGTCGGGCCGCCATGGCGACCGGGGGGTCGCTCGCCGGCTGGCGGCGCCGGGCCGTTCGACGCCTGAAGGCCGTCCGCCGCTCGACGCTGGCCTTCGTCGCGCGGCTGCCGGAGCCGGAGATCCTGCGGCCCCGCACCCTGGACCGCTGGTCGGTGAAGGACGTCCTCGGCCACCTCCTCGGCTGCGACGAGGAGACCGTCCGCCGGTTCCGCCTCGTCGCTCGCGGCCGCGGCGACCGCATCCACTGGTTCCACGACATGGCCGACGCCGACCGCTTCAACGCGCGGTCGGTGGCCCGCTCGCGCCGGCTCGGGCTGGCCGTGCTGCTCCGGCGGATGGAGCGCGCGCGGGCGGAGCTCATCGAGCGGTTCCAGCGCCTGCCGCTCGCGGCGCTCCGGGATCCCTCGCATCAGTACCCGGTGGTGGAGTGGCTGCCGGCGCCCGGCTGGAGCCACGAGCAGGAGCACCTGGACGAGATCAAGACCTGGTGGCGGCGTCGGCGGTCCGAGCTCGGGCGGCGGCGACCGCGTCGAGGGCCGAGTACCGGCTCGCCGAGCCGGTGACCCGCGCCGGAGGGAGGCAGCCATGGCTCAGCACGTCGCGATCGACCGCACGAAGCCCCTGGCCGAGCAGCCGAGGACCGGTCACAACCGCTGGCACCCGGACATCCCGCCCGTCGTCGAGGTGAAGGAGGGCGAGGAGGTGGCGCTCGAGACGCGCGACGCCGCCGACGGCCACCTGCCTCCGGGCACGACGGTCGCCGACCTGGCCAAGTTCCCGCCCGGCGCCATCCATCCCCTGACCGGCCCGGTCTTCGTCAGGGGCGCGCGGCCCGGCGACCTGCTCGAGGTGGAGTTCCTCGAGATCACGCCCCAGCCCCACGCCTTCTCGTGCATCCTGCCGGGCCTGGGGTTCCTGCGCGACGTCATCGCCACGCCGTTCCTCGTCCACTGGCAGGTCGCCGACGGCTGGGCGACCTCCCGCGAGGTCCCCGGCGTGCGGATCCCCGGCGCGCCGTTCATGGGCGTGGCCGGCGTGGCGCCCTCCCGGGCCCAGGTGCAGGCGTGGGCCCGCCGGGAGGCCGACCTGCTGGCCCGCGGGGGCCTGGTGTTCCCGCCTGATCCCGCCGGCGCCGTCCCCGCCTCGGGCCCCGCGGCGACCGAGGGCCTGCGCACGATCCCGCCCCGGGAGAACGGCGGCAACGTCGACGTGAAGCAGCTCACGCGCGGGGCGCGGCTCTACCTGCCGGTGGCGGTCGAGGGCGCCCTCTTCTCGACCGGCGACGCCCACTTCGCCCAGGGCGACGGCGAGGTGTGCCTCACGGCCGTCGAGATGGGCGCGACCTGTGCGGTGCGCTTCCGGGTCCATGCCGGCGAGGCCGAGCGCCGCGGCATCCGCTGGCCCCGGTTCGAGCGGCGCGACTACTTCGCCGACCCGCGCTGGGCGGCGCCCGAGCGGTTCGTCGCCACCATGGGCATGCCCGTCGACGAGGCCGGCGTCAACCGCGACGGCGACCTGAACCTGGCCGCCCGCAACGCCCTGCTGGCCATGATCGCGCTGCTCCAGGAGCGCGGCTTCAGCCGCGAGCAGGCCTACGTGATCTGCAGCGTGGCCGTGGACCTGCGCATCAACAACGTGGTCGACGTGCCGAACTACGTCGTGTCGGCCTTCCTGCCCGAGGAGATCTTCCAGGCGTAGCGGCGCCGGCTAGAGCCAGGTGGTGTCGGGCTCGAGGCCCAGGAGGAAGCGGCCGACCGACTCGAAGTGGGCCTGGCGGCCCTGGACCTGCTGGGCGACCGTGTGCAGGTCGCGGAAGCGGCGCTCGAAGCCGGCGGCGGCGAAGATCACGGTCGCGCCGGCCGCGTGGTAGAGCGCGTCCACCGCCCGGCCGGCCTGGTGGATGGCGTGGGTGGCGGCCAGGCGGATGGTGACGCGCTGGTCGAGCCGGAGGACGCCGGTGCGCGCGACCTCGTCCCAGATCTCGCGGAGCGACCCCAGGAGGAACGCGCGGGCCGAGCGCACGCGCGCCTCGGCCAGCGCCACCTGGGCCTGCACGACGGCGTTGTCCCGGATGGGCCGCGTCGCCCCGCGGGGGACCTTGCCCTGGGCCAGCTCCACGAACGCCTCGATGAAGGCGCGGGCGATGCCGAGGGCGACCGAGGCGAAGGCCGAAGCGAAGAGGTTGTTGGCGGTGAAGAGGTAGAGCGGGCCGCGCTCGCGCCGCTCGGCGGCCTCGTCCCGGGCCAGCGAGTGCTCGGCCGGGACCCAGAGGTCGCTGACGCTGTAGGAGTCGCTGCCGGTGCCGCGCAGGCCGATGACGTCCCACACGTCGTGCCAGGTGGCCGCCGAGGCCGGGAACAGCATCGTACGGCCTTCGGGCGAGCCGTCGGGGCCCCGGCGCGGCGTGCCGTCCGGCTCGAGGATCGGGCAGTAGCCGCCGAGCCAGGTCGCGTGGCGGCCGCCGCTGGCGAAGGTCCAGGTGCCGGTGATGCGGTAGCCGCCCTCGACCGCGACCGCCCGGGCGTCGGGCCCCGGTCCCCAGGCCAGGATGGCGCGCCGGTCGCCGAAGATCCGCCGGGCGACGGCCGGGTCGAGGTAGGCGGCGCTCAGCGAGCAGCCGGAGGTCTGGCCCAGGACCCAGGCGGTGCTGGCGTCGGTGCGGGCGACCTCCTCGATGACCTCGGCGTAGCTCACCGGGTCGAGCTCGGCGCCGTCGAGCCAGCGCGGCAGGAGCATCCGGAAGAGGCCGGCGTCCAGGAGGGCGTCGAGCAGCGGCTCGGGCAGCCGGCGCGTGCGCTCGATCTCGTCGGCCGCCGCGGCGATCTTCGGCGCCAGGGCGCGGGCGCGCTCCAGGTAGTCGCTGCCCGACCGTCGAGCGCCAGGAGCCACGGGCCGGAATTGTATCCCGGCCGCGGGCTCGTGCGTGCCGGCCGCAAGCGGCCGCCCCCGGCGGGCGCCCGGCCGGCGCGGCTTGCGCACGCTCAGCGGCGGCTGAGCGTGACCGG
>DATLZL010000520.1:0-18846 GCA_035574035.1 Binatia bacterium
CCGCCGCGATCCCGCGCTGCCGACCATCGCGCGCCCGATCAGCGTCGCGCCCCCCGGGCGGCGTCCACGCCCGCGCCCCGCCGCGATCCCGCGCTGCCGACCACCGCGCGCCCGATCAGCGTCGCGCCCACGGTCCGGTGATCTCGGCGAGGGCCTCGAGCGCCCGCTGGATGTCCTCGGCGTCCACGTCCTTGTGGGTGACGCACCGGATGGCCGCCGGCCCGATCGCGTGGACCTTCACCTTCCGGGCCAGGCAACCCTGCACCAGTTCCTGCGTCAACGCCTCGGCCGGGCGCCCGCCGATGGGGCTGATCCGGAAGATCACGATGTTGGTCTGGACCGAGGCCAGGTCGACCGTGAGCCCCGGCAGCCGGGCCACGCCCTCGGCCAGGGTGCGCGCGTTGACGTGGTCCTCGGCCAGGCGGTCCACCATGCGCTCCAGCGCCACCAGGCCGGCGGCGGCGAGGACGCCGGCCTGCCGCATGCCGCCGCCCAGCATCTTGCGCCAGCGGCGGGCCCGGGCGATGAAGTCGGCCGACCCGCACACCACCGACCCCACCGGAGCCGCCAGCCCCTTGGACAGGCAGAACGTCACCGAGTCCGCCGGCCGGGCGAAGTCGCGGGCCGGGCGCCCCAGCGCGACGGCGGCGTTGAACAGGCGCGCCCCGTCCAGGTGCACGGGGACGCCGGCGGCGTGCGCCACCTCGGCCACCGCCGCGATCTCCTCCGGCGTGCAGCACGTGCCGCCGTGCCGGTTGTGGGTGTTCTCGAGCGCCACCAGGCCCGTCGGGGGGACATGGATGTTGGCCGGCCGGAGGGCCTCCCGCACCTGCTCGGGCGTCAGGAAGCCGCGGGCGGTCCGGATGGGTCGCATCTGGACCCCGCCGATGACCGAGGCGCCGGCCACCTCGTAGTTGAAGATGTGGGCGTCGGCGTCGAGGACGACCTCCTGACCGGGCCGGGTGTGGGCCAGCACCGAGACGAGATTGCCCTGGGTGCCGGAGGTGACGAACAGCCCCGCCTCGTGGCCCATCCGCTCGGCGGCCAGAGCCTCCAGCCGCTTGACGGTCGGGTCCTCCTCCCACACGTCGTCGCCCACCTCGGCCCGGGCCATCGCCTCCCGCATCTCCGGCGTCGGCTGGGTCAGCGTGTCGGAGCGGAGGTCGACGACGTCGTGCACGGATTTACCTCTGGGCGGCCAGGCGCTGGGCGGCGCGCCGGCCGAAGTCGGTGTAGGGGTACTCCGCGGCCAGGCGGTTCAGCAGCTCCCGCGCCTCGTCGGGCTTGCCCTCGCGCAGCGCCACCTCGGCGAGGAGCCACAGCGCCTCCGGGTATACCAGCGTGCGGGGGTACTCCTTGAGGACGAACTCCAGGCGGCCCCGGGCGCCGGCGGTGTTGCCCTGCGAGAAGTAGTAGTTGGCGACCCAGACTTCCTTCTGGGCCAGGCGGCCCCGGCACACGTCGATCTTGGCCAGGGCGTCGGTGGCGTAGCGGCTCTCCGGATACTCCTTGACCAGCTTCTTGAACGCCTCCAGCGCCTTGCGGGCCATCGTCTGGTCCTGCTCGATGGGCTTGAGCTGGTCGTAGTAGGCCATGGCCAGACGGTACTGGACCAGGTCGGCGATCTGGTGCCGCGGGTAGAAGGACAGGAACGTCTCGAACTCCTTGATGGCCTTGTCGAACTCCGCCTCGCGGTAGTACGCCTCGCCGAGCAGGAACCGCGCCCGCGGCGCGTACGAAGAATTGGGGTGGCGCTCGACGATCTTCCGGAAGTGCGTGCGCGCGTCCTCGTAGCGCTTGCGGGCGAGCTCGTTCTCACCGAGCGAGTACAGCTCCTCCGGGGGCAGGATCGGCGTGGGCTGCGGTCGCAACCAACCGCAACCGGCGAGCGTGAGGAGCGCCAGGACGAGGGCCGACGAGCGAAGCCGCATCGGTCACGGCATCATATACCAAAAAGCCTTTGACTTCGCCCGGTCGGCCCGGTATTAGGTGGGGCACCCAGGAGGCCGGCCATGGCCCTTCCCCGCATGCTGCGTGTGCGCCAGACGTTTCCCCGCCCCCGGGTCGAGGACATCCCCCGCGCGGTCGCCGAGGCCCTGGACCGGGCCCGCCCCCCGATCCGGCGCGGAGACACGGTGGCCGTCGGGGCCGGGAGCCGGGGGATCGCCAACATCGCGCTGATCGTGGGGGCCACCGTCCGGTGGCTGCAGGACCAGGGGGCCCGGCCGTTCATCATCCCCGCCATGGGCAGCCACGGCGGCGGCACGGCCGAGGGGCAGGTCTCCGTCCTCGAGCATTACGGCATCACCGAGGGGACCATGGGCTGCCCGATCCGGGCGACCATGGACGTGGTGCAGGTCGGCGAGGCGCTCGGCCTGCCCGTCTGGCTCGACCGGTACGCCGCCGAGGCGGACTGGATCGGCCTGGTCAACCGCATCAAGCCCCACACCGACTTCAAGGGCTCGATCGAGTCCGGCCTCTTCAAGATGATGACGATCGGGCTCGGCAAGCACCGGGGCGCCATCCAGGCGCACCGGGCCAACATCCACCACGGCTACGAGACCGTCATCACCGCGGTGGGCCGGGAGATGCTGGCCCGGGCCCGGATCGCCTTCGGCCTGGGGGTCGTGGAGAACGGCTACGACGAGACGGCCCGGATCGAGGCCTTCGCCCCCGCCGCCATGGAGGAGGGCGAGCGGCGGCTGCTGGAGGACGCCCGGAAGTGGATGGCCCGGCTGCCCTTCTCGCCGCTCGACGTGCTCATCGTCGAGGAGATGGGCAAGAACATCTCGGGGGCCGGCATGGACACCAACGTGATCGGCCGGCCCTCCAACCCGCACGAGCCCTTCCCGGCCGACCCCCGCATCCTCTGGATCGTCGTCCTCGACCTGACCGAGGAGAGCTACGGCAACGCCACCGGCATCGGCAACGCCGACTTCACCACCCGGCGGCTGGTGGACAAGATCGACATGAAGGCCACGCTGATCAACTGCATCACCGCCTGCGCCCCCAACGGGGCCAAGATCCCGGCCACCTACGACACCGACCGGGAGGCGATCGAGACGGCGCTCGGCTGTATCGGGCTGACGCCGCCCGAGCGGGCGCGCGTCATCCGGATCAGGAACACGCTCCTGCTCGGGGAGATCCAGGTCTCGGAAGTCTTCGAGGCGGAGATCGCCGGGCGGCCGGATCTCACCGTGCTCGGCTCCGCCGTACCGCTGGCCTTCGACGCGGCGGGCCGGCTGTTACCGCTCTGACCCCAAGGAGGACTGGTATGCGTCGTCCGAGCGCGCTCGTTGCTCTCGTCCTCGCGCTGGGCCTGGTCGCCCTGTCGCCGGCCGTCGATGCCCAGCAGAAGGTCACGCTGGTCTTCTCGTCGGGTCCCACCGGCGGCTCGTGGATCCCGATGGCCGGGGCCGTGTCCGAGGTCGTCAAGAAGCGGTTCCCGGAGCTGGACGTGCAGGTGGAGCCCGGGGCGGCGCTGGTCAACATGGAAAAGATCCGCAACGACAAGGCCGACCTCGGCTGGTCCATGACCAACGTGCTCTACGACGCCCGGGAGGGGCGGGGGCAGTGGGCCGGCAAGAAGACCGACAAGGCCCTGTACGTGGCCACCATGTACCCGAACGTCTGGCAGCTGGTGGTGCCGGCCGACAGCGACATCCGGACCGTGAAGGACCTCAAGGGCAAGCCGGTCGCCCTGCCGGCCCGCGGCAACACCAGCCTGGCCGACGGGTGGGAGAACGTCCTCAAGGTCAACAGCATGACGCTCAATGACCTCGGGCCCAAGAGCTACGGGCCGGTGGCGGCCAACGCCGAGGCCATGAAGAACCGGCAGGCGGTCGCCGTCGGCTGGTTCACCGTCGTGCCCGGCTCCTTCATCCTCGACCTCGGGTCCACGATGAAGCTCCGGATGATCCCGGTGTCCGACGAGGAGTTCGCCAGGCTCCAGCAGATCAACCCGGGCTTCGTCCGGCACGTGATCAAGGCCGGCACCTACACCGAGCAGGGGATCACCGACGACGTGAAGACCTTCCAGTCGCCGACCATCCTCGTCGCCTCCGCGAACACGCCCGCCGAGGTCGTCTACAAGATCACCAAGGCCATCGCCGAGGGTCGCGAGGACCTGGCCAACGTGACGACGGCCATGAAGGGCGTCACGCCGGCGGACATGGGCCGCGACTACGGCCTGCCGTACCATCCGGGCGCCGCGAAGTACTGGAAGGAGGCCGGCGTGCTCAAGTAGCACGCCGCCTCACCGCGCCCCTCCGTGCGCAGGCTCTCCGGCTACCCGGGGCTCGTCGTCGGCGTGGTGGCCGTCGTCATGGCCGCCTTCCACGTCTACGCGCGCCTGACCTGGTACGCGCCGGACCAGCACGCGCTGCTCTTCCTCACCCTCGCCTTCAGCCTTGTCCTCGCCTACCTGCTGTGGCCGCGTCGACGGGGCCACGCCGTCGACCGCGTGCCCTGGAGCGACCTCGGCCTGGCCGCGCTGTCCCTCGGCGTGGTGGGCTACATGTTCGTCCACTACGACTACATCGTGAACCGGTTTCCCACCGCGCACCCGCTGAGCCCGGCCGACAAGGTGGTGGGCGTCCTGGGAATCCTGCTCGTCCTGGAAGCGACCCGCCGCACGATCGGCGCCGCCCTGCCGATCGTGGCCCTGTGCTTCCTGGTTTACGGTCTGGCCGGGCCCTGGCTGCCCGGCGTGCTCCACCACCGCGGCCTCACCGCCGAGATCACCATCGACCAGACCTGGTTCACCACCGAGGGCATCTTCGGCGTGCCGCTCGGGGTGGCCGGCACCTACGTCATCCTCTTCATCATCTTCGGCGCGTTCCTCGAGAAGTCGGGCGCCGGGCAGTTCTTCATGAACTTCGCCAACGCCGTGGCCGGCGGCGCGCGCGGCGGGCCCGGCAAGGTCTCCGTCGTCTCCTCCAGCCTGTTCGGGACGATCTCCGGCTCGGCGGTCGCCAACGTGATGGTGGACGGATGGCTGACCATCCCCATGATGAAGAAGACCGGCTTCAGGCCCGAGGCGGCCGCGGCGATCGAGGCGGTGGCCTCGACCGGCGGGCAGATCATGCCGCCGATCATGGGCGCGGCGGCCTTCGTCATGGCCGAGTTCCTGGGCGCCTCCTACACCCAGGTCATGATCGCCGCGGCCATCCCGGCGCTCTTCTACTACGGTGCGCTCTTCGCGGCCATCCACTTCAACGCCGTCCGGACCGGGCTGCGGGGGATCCCGCGGCACGAGCTGCCGGTCCTGGGGCACATCATCGTCCGCCAGGGCCACCTGTTCCTGCCCGTCATCGTCCTGCTGGCCCTGCTGCTCAAGGGGTTCACGGCGACCTACGCGGCCATCGCCGCCGCCGCCGCCGTGATCGTCATCTCCTGGCTGCGCCCGGAGACGGGGCTGCGCTGGCGGACGTGCCTGACCGCGCTCAGGGAAGGCGCCGAGCACACCGTGCCGGTGGCCATGGCCTGCGCCTCGGCGGGGATCGTGATCGGCATCGTGCTGCAGACGGGGCTGGCGCTCCGGTTCACGAGCTTCCTGATCCACCTGGCCGGCGGCCACCTGATCCTGGCCCTGATCATCACGATGCTGGCCGGCATCGTGCTGGGCATGGGGATGCCGACCACGCCGGCCTACATCATGCAGGCGGCGCTGCTGATCCCGGCCATCATCAAGCTCGGCGTCACGCCGATGGCCGCCCACATGTTCGCCTTCTACTTCTCGTGCCTGTCGGCGGTGACGCCCCCGGTGGCGCTGGCGGTCTACGCCGCCGCCTCCATCGGGGGCGCCAGCCTGTGGGGGGCCGGGATCCAGGCGGTGAAGTTCGCGGCGGCCGGCTTCATCGTCCCCTACTTCTTCGTCTATTCCCCGGCGCTGCTCTTCGACGGGCCGTGGTCCGAGATCCTGCGCGTGCTGTGCACCGGCACCGTGGGCGTCATCGCCCTGGCCGCCGGGCTCGAGGGATACCTGCTGCGCCCTGCGCGCTGGTTCGAGCGCCTGCTGTTCATCGCCGCCGCGCTTCTCCTCATCGACCCGGCCTTCACCACCGACCTGATCGGGCTGGGGGCGCTGGCGGTCGGCCTGGCACTCCAGAAGCTGAGGCCGGCGGTCCTGCCGTTGCCGGCGCCCCAGCCGGGCCGCGAGCACGTGGGCCCATGAGCCGGTGAGCCGCCTTCAGCAGGCCGTCCTCACCGCGATCGCCGCCGCCATGGTCCTGGGCGCGGTCGTCTTCGGCGTCCTGCGCCTCTACACCGGCTCCTGAGCCTCCGCCGGCGGCCGGCCTACTTCACCTCGACCTGGCCCTTCATCGCCGGGTGCAGGCCGCAGATGTAGTCGTAGACGCCCGGGGCCGTGAAGGTGTGCGCGTAGCGCTGGCCGCGCGTCAGCACCGGGCCGCGGGCCTCGCCGCCGGTCGTGACGGTGATCTGGTGGGGTGAGGGGTCGTCGTTGAGCCAGGTGACGGCCCGGCCCGGCGCCACGGTCAGCCGGGCGGGGCTGAAGGCGAAGCCGGCGATCTTGACGTCGGGCTCGCCGGCGGCGGCCCCGGCGCCGCCGGCCAGGCTGGCCAGCGAGATCACGAAGTCCTGCCTCTCGTGGGGCTTGTGGCACTGGAAGCACGCCTTGATGTTGGCCTTGTCGTTGAACCGGCCGTCGGGCGTGAAGGCCGAGTACTCCCACTCGCCGTTCCGCAGCTCGGGCGGATACTCGGCCCCCCAGCCCGGCTGCTTCTCCATCACGGTGAAGCCGATGCGCTCGCCCTTGACGAAGCGGCCCCGGGCGTCCCGGACCGGGTTGCCCTGCGCGTCGAGCTGAGCCCGGTACTGGACGAGGACCAGGACCGTGCCGTAGGGCAGAGGCCGGCCCTGCTTCATGGCCTCGACCGCCGCCGGCGACGAGGCGTAGAGCTCCCGGTACTGCTTGACGTCGGGCCGGTCCACGGTCGCGTAAAGGACGTACCGCTCCCAGTCCTTCGGGAAGGCGATCTTCTCCGGGCCGGCGGCCGACGGCCCGGCCAGGAGGGCGGCGGCGAACAGGAGACCGAGGGCGGTGACGACGGCCACGGTTCGCAGCATGGCTGGCCTCCTCCCTACAGGATCTTCTCCATGATGACGGTGTCCACCCACCGCCCGTCGAGCCGGCCCTGCTCGCGGTAGATCCCGACGGTCCGGAAGCCGAACTTCTCGTAGAGCGCCATGCCGCCCCGGTTGTCGGGGAACGCCGAGAGCACCATCTTGTGGAAGCCGTGCTGCCGCGCCAGCGCGATCAGGCGCTCGAGAAGCGCCGAGCCCACGCCCTTGCCGCGCCAGCCGCGCTCGACGTAGACGGAGAAGTCGGCCACCCAGCGGTAGGCCTCCCGCGGGTTGAAGACGTTGAGACTCCCCCAGCCGACGACCTCGCCCTGGGCGTTCTCGGCCACGATCACCGGGTGGCGGGGACCGCGCTCGGCCAGCCAGCGCCGGCGCTCCTCGGGCGTGCGCCGCTCGGTCTCCAGCGTGGCGATGCGGTCCTCGATGCCCTGGTTGTAGATGCGGCAGATGGCCTCGGCGTCGGCGGCCGTGGCCAGCCGCACCCGGTAGGCGCTCACGGGAGCTCCCGGGCGTCGAGCCGGCCGGCCTTCTGAAGCCGGGCGAACTCCTCGAGCGTGCGCCGCACGCCCTCGGCGAGCGGCGTCGGCGGCGCCGGCCCGAAGTCCTTCTGGTAGCGGGCGTCGTCCAGCGCCTCCGGGAACGGGATGGGCTGCTCGACGTGGCTCAGGAGCCCCTTGGCCGACGGCCACGCCTCCTCGATCAGGCGCACGACGTCGGCGATGCGGGCCGAGGTGCCGTGCAGGTTGTAGACGCGGGCGCCGTCGAGCCGGCTCTGCGCCGCCGCCAGGAACGCCCGGGCCACGTCCTCGGTGTAGATCAGGTCGCTGGCGCCGCCCCAGCGGATACGGAACGGCCGGCCGAGCACGGCCGCCTTCATGGCCAGGGTAGGGTCGGCGGTGAGGCCGAAGTCGCGCCCCGGCCCGTACACCGACAGCGGCCGGAAGCCCGAGGACGGGATGCCGTGCTCCTCCCAGTAGACGCGGGCCGTCTCCTCGTTGGCGACCTTGTAGACGCCGTAGTGCGTGGCCGGGCGCGGCGGCGCGTCGTCGCGGATGGGGCCGGGCGGATAGAGGTTCGGCGGACCGAACACGGCCGCCGAAGAGGCATAGACCACGCGCTCGACCTGACCGGGGACGGCGCGGGCGGCCTCGAAGACGTTGGCCGTCCCCACGACGTTGACCCGCGCACCGCCCGAGGGGTCCTGGCGGCAGAGCGGGATCTGCCAGGCGGCCAGGTGGACGATCCGGCGGATGCCGTGGTGCCGGACGACGGCGGTGACGGCGTCGCGGTCGGCGATGTCGCCGCGCACGATCGTCACCCGCTCGCCGACGTCGGGGCCCACGATCATGCGCATCCGCCACGGGTCGTCGCCCAGGTCGAACACCACCGGCCGCTCGCCGCCGGCCAGCAGCCCGCGGACCACCCAGGCCCCCAGACAGCCGAAAGCGCCGGTGACGAGCGTGCTCATGGCCCGCGTACGATAGCACAGCGGGCGAACGTCGGGGGCCGGGCGGCGGCCCGGTCAGGCGCCGCCGAGCGCGTCGACGTAGTCGTGGACCCGCCGCAGGTAGACCGGGATGTCGCGCACGGCGGCCTGGAGTCCCTCGTGGACCCGTCGCGGGTCGATCTCGTCGTACTCGTGCACGATCCGGTTGCGGAGGCCGGCGCAGGCCGCGATCTGCCGGGCGAAGGCCGGCTCCAGGACCCCGAGCCGGGCCAGCTCGGTGAACGAGGCGTGGTAGTCCCGGGGCGGCGGGTGCCCGGCCTCGGTGATGAGGTGGTAGTTCACGTCGATCATGCGGCCGATCATCCGCTCCAGGTACCGCTCGGCCAGCACCTCGTCGGTGGGACTGGCCAGGTACTCGTCCACGCCCTTGCGGGCGAGCGGCTCGGCGGCCCGCAGGTCCTCGATGATGAGGGCCAGCTTCCGGGTCACCAGTTCGCGGTCAACCATCGAGCTCGCGGACGGCGCGCGCCACCCACCGCCGCTCCAGGTCGAGGTACCGGCGGTGATCCTGGTAGCGCTTGAAGGCGTGCAGGGCCAGGCGCTGGAGCAGGGCCGGCGGGCCCCAGAGCAGCCGGCAGCGCTCCAGGATCTTCTTGAGGAAGAGGGGGTCGGCGCGGTTGAGGATCGCCAGGTCCAGCTCCCGGCCGGGGAAGAGGCGGGCCAGGTCGGCCCGCAGGTCGGCGAACTCGGCCAGCGAGAGGCGCGGATGCTCCAGCAGGACGGCCAGGTCCAGGTCGCTCCGGGGGTGCGTCGGCCCGCCGACCGAGGAGCCGAAATGCAGGAGCAGCCGCACGCCATGACGTCGCGCGATCTCGTCCAGTTCTCGGGGGTCCATCGCGGCTCGGGCCGTCGCCTCCGCGCCCTATAATGCCCGCGATGGTTCCCAGCGAGCGCTTTTTCCGCGAGGCGTGGCCGACCATCTCCCAGGCCGTCGAGTCGCCGGCCGACGCCGCCCGCCAGGTGCAGTGGATCCTCCGCCGCTCGGGGTTGACGCCCCCGGCCCGGGTGCTGGATGCCCCGTGCGGCTTCGGCCGCCACTCGGTGGAGTTCGCCCGCCGTGGTTTCGAGGTGACCGGCGTGGACTTCAGCGAGACGGAGCTCGAGCGGGCGCGGGCGGCGGCGGCCGCCGCCGGCGTGACGGTGACGCTCATCTGCCAGGACATGCGGGACATGGAATTCGCCGGCGAGTTCGACCTGGCCGTCAACCTCTTCTCCTCCATCGGTTACTTCACCGACGACGAGGACCGGCTGCTCATCGACCGGTTCTGGCGGGCCCTGCGCCCGGGCGGCGTCTTCGTGCTGGACACGCGCAACCGCGACCAGTGCGTGCGCTCGCTGCCGCCCGAGGAGCGCGTGCGCGGCGACGGCTGGGGGGTGCGGATCGAGAACAGCTTCGACCCGGCCACGAGCCGGTGGAAGGCGCGCTGGTGGCGGGTGGAGGGCGACGTCGAGGACAGCCCGGGGACTTTGGTCGGCGAGAGCGAGATCCGTCTCTACTCGGCCCACGAGCTGCGGGCCCTGCTGCGCCCCGAGCGCTGGAGCCGGGTCGACCTCTACGGAGGCCTCGACGGCACCCCGTTCTCGCTGGACGCGCCCCGGCTCGTCCTGGTCGCCCGCAAGTAGTCTGGTAGAATCGCCGCGCCTGTCCGAGAGGCGACCGAATCCAAGGAGATCGATCCCGATGGCGAACGATTCCCGGCCCCTGGTGGTCGTCAGCGGTCCCATCCACCCCGACGGCCTGGCGCTGCTCGAGCGCGAGTGCCGCGTCATCGTCACCGAGGACCCGACCGAGGAGGGCATGATCCGCACCGCCGCCGACGCCGAGGGCATCCTGTTCCGCGTGCGTCCCGGCTGTCCGGCCTCGCTGATGGAAGCCTGCAAGCGGCTGAGGGTCGTCGGCCGGCACGGGGTGGGCCTGGACACCGTGGACATCCCGGCCGCCACCCGGCTCGGCATCGCCGTCGTCCACGCCCCGGGCTCGAACTCGCAGGCGGTGGCCGAGCACGCGCTCATGCTCATGCTGGCCTGTGTCAAGCGCACGCTGGTCATCGACCGGCTGACCCGGCGCGGCGACTGGCGGCCCCGCACCGAGGACGCCAACACCGAGCTGGGCGGCAAGACCCTCGGCATCATCGGGGTCGGCAACATCGGTCGCCGGGTGGCGCGCTTCTGCGCGGCGCTCGGCATGCGGGTGCTGGGCTACGACAAGTACGTGCCCGACGACGAGGTGCGCCGCCGCGGCGCCGAGCCCCAGCCCAGCCTGGAGGCGCTGCTGCCCCAGTGCGACGTCGTCACCTGCCACACCCCGCTGACCCCGGAGACGCGCCACATGATCGACGCCCGGACCATCGCGCTCATGAAGCCCGGCGCGATCTTCATCAACACCTCGCGGGGCGGCGTGCAGGACGAGCGGGCGCTGTTCGAGGCGCTCACGCGCGGCCACCTGGCCGCCGCCGGCCTGGACGTCTTCGAGCAGGAGCCCACGCCGGTCGACAACCCGCTGCTCAACCTGGACAACGTGGTCGTCTCCTCGCACGTGGCCGGCGTCACCCGCGAGGCCAACCGCCAGATGGCCGTGCAGGTGGCGGGCGAGATGCTGCGCGTGCTGCGCGGCGAGCGCCCCGAGGTGCTGGTGAATCCCGAGGTGTGGCCGCGCCTCGGCGTGCGGGGGTAGAATCGCCCCATGCCGATCGACACCCGCCATCCCCGCGAGATCCGGGCCGACATCCGCCGCGGCAAGATCACCGGGGTCACCGCCGGGCTCGGCCAGGGCTACGTGCAGGCCAACCTGGCCGTGCTCCCGCGCGACCTCGCCTATGACTTCCTGCTCTTCTGCCAGCGCAACCCGCGGCCGTGCCCGCTGCTGGAGGTCACCGACGTCGGCTCGCCGGAGCCGGTCGGCGTCGCCCCCGGCGCCGATCTCCGCACCGACCTGCCGCGCTACCGGATCTACCGGGACGGCGTGCTGGTCGACGAGGTCACCGACGCCACGCCCTACTGGCGCGACGACCTGGTCGCCTTCCTGCTCGGGTGCTCGTTCACGTTCGAGTGGGCGCTGCTGGAGGCCGGCGTGCGGCTCTGGCACGTGGAGCACGGGCGCAACGTCGCCATGTGGCGGACGAACATCGCCTGCCGCCCGGCCGGCGTCTTCCACGGCCCCATGGTGGTCTCCATGCGTCCGATCGCCAGCGGCGACCTGGCCAAGGCCGTCACCGCGAGCGCGCGCTTCCCGGGCGCTCACGGCGCCCCGGTCCACGTCGGCGACCCGGCGGCCATCGGCATCGCCGACCTCGGCCGCCCCGACTGGGGAGACCCGCAGGAATTCCGGCCGGGGGACGTGCCGGTGTTCTGGGCCTGCGGGGTGACGCCCCAGGCGGTGGCGCTGGCCTCCCGGCCGTCGTTCATGATCACGCACAGCCCCGGTCACATGTTCATCACCGACGTGCCGAACTCGGCCCTGGCGGTCCTCTAGGACCGGCCTCCGAGGCGCGGCCCTGCGGTTCCTTCCCGCCGGCGACCTGGCGCTGTCCGTGGTCCTGGGCGACGAGATCAGCGTCGCGCTCAACACGCGCGTGCGGGCGCTCGAGTACCTCATCCAGGAAAAGGCGGTCCCGGGCGTCACCGAGACCGTGCCGACCTTCGCCGCCTTGCTCGTCTACTATGACCCGGCGGTCATCGGTTACGAGGCGCTGTGCGAGGCGATCCGGGCCCTCGCGCCGCAGGCGGACACGACGGTGCTGCCCGAGGCGCGGCAGGTCGAGCTGCCGTGCTGCTACGACCCCGCGTTCGGCCTGGACCTCGACGCCGCCGCGGCCCGGCTCGGGCTGGCCGTCGAGGAGCTGGTGCGGTTGCACGCCGGCGCCGAGTACCTCGTCTACTTCATCGGCTTCACGCCCGGCCTGCCCTACATGGCGGGGATGCCGGAGCGCATCCGGCTGCCGCGGCTGGAGACCCCGCGCACCCGGGTGCCGGCCGGGAGCGTCGGGATCGGCGGGAGCCAGTGCTGCATCTACTCGGTGGAGAGTCCGGGCGGCTACTGGATTCTCGGCCGCACGCCCGCCCGGCTCTACGACCCCGACCGGGAGGAGCCGACGCTGCTCCGTCCCGGCGACCGCGTGCGGTTCCGGCCTATCACGCGGGCGGAGTTCGAGGCGCTGGACGCGGCCGCCGCCGCCCAGGCCTCCGAGCGGGCCTGCACGCGGACCGCGGCCGGGCCGTCGGGGCCGGGGCCGACCGTCCACGTCCACGAGCCCGGGGCCCAGACGACCGTCCAGGACCTCGGGCGCCCGGGCCAGCTCCGCTACGGCATCCCGCCCTCGGGCCCGATGGACCACCACGCGTTCGTGCTCGCCAACCGGCTGGTCGGCAACCCCGACGGCGCGGCGGCGCTCGAGTGCACGGTGCAGGGGCCGCGCTTCGAGGTGAGCGCCTTGTGCGCGGTCGCCGTGACCGGCGCCGACGTGCCGGTGACGATCAACGGCGCGGAGGCGCCGGCGTGGACGACGCTGCACCTCCGGGCGGGCGACGTGGTGAAGGTGGGCGCCGCCCGGCGCGGCGTCCGCGGCTACATCGCCTTCTCGGGCGGGCTCGACGTGCCGGTGGCGCTGGGCTCGCGCTCGACCTACCTGCGCGGCCGGCTGGGCGGCGTGGAGGGCCGGGCGCTGCGGCGCGGGGATCGGCTGCGGCTCTTTCCGGCCCCGCTGCCGCCGCGCCGCCGCGTCTGCGCCGACGCTGTCCCCGTCCTGGAGGCGACGCCGGTGATCCGGGTCGTGCTCGGTCCGCAGGACGACCGGTTCACGGCGGAGGGGATCGCGGCGCTGCTCGGCGGCGAGTACGAGATGCTGCCGCAGTCCGACCGCATGGGGGCGCGGCTCCGGGGGCCGCGGATCTCCCACCGTCAGGGCCACGACATCATCTCCGACGGCATCGCGCTCGGGAGCATCCAGGTCCCCGGCGACGGGCAGCCGATCGTGCTGCTGGTGGACCGGCAGTCGACCGGGGGTTACACGAAGGTGGCGACCGTGTGCTCGTTCGACCTGGGGCGCCTGGGACAGGTGAAACCGGGCCAGCGCCTGCGCTTCCAGGCGCTGTCGCTGGCCGAGGCCCATCGCGCCCGGCGGGCGTGGCAAGCCGCGCTCGACGGGATCGTGACGGAGGAATGACGGAGGGACCGATGGCCATCGACAAGGAACTGCACGAGTACCTGGCCAAGACCGCCCGCTCGCGCGCGCTCTACGAGGAGGCCCTGACCGTCATGCCCGGCGGCAACAGCCGCACGACGACGTTCTTCGACCCGTACCCGTTCTACATGGTGCGCGGCGAGGGGGCGCATATCTGGGACGTCGACGGCGTGGACCGGCTGGACTTCAACGGCAACTACACGAGCCTGATCCTGGGCCACGCCCATCCGGAGGTGGTGAAGGCGGCGCAGGAGGCGGCCGCCCACGGGCTGTCGTTCCCGGGGCCGACCGAGCACGAGGTCCGCCTGGCCGAGATCCTGACCCGGCGGATCCCGAGCCTGGAGCACGTGCGGTTCACCAACTCGGGCACCGAGGCGACGATGAACGCCGTGCGGGCGGCGCGGGCCTTCACCGGCCGGCCGAAGATCGCGAAGTTCGAGGGCGCCTACCACGGCACCCATGACGCCGTGCTGGTCAGCGTGGCCCCCGATCTCAAGGCGGCCGGCGGCCGGCGACGGCCGCGGCCGGTGCCGGCCTCCGCCGGCATCCCGCCGGCGGTGCTCAAGAACACCGTCGTGCTGCCGTGGAACGATGCCGACGCCTGCGAGGCGATCCTCGAGCGCGAGGCCCGGCAGCTGGCCTGCCTGCTGGTAGATCCGCTGCTCGGCATCGGCGGCGTGCTGCCGCCGCAGCCGGGGTTCCTCGAGCGTCTGCGCGCCGTCACCGAGCGCCACGGCATCGTGCTGATCTTCGACGAGGTGATCTCGTTCCGCATCGCCTGGGGCGGTGCCCAGGAGCGGTTCGGGATCCGGCCCGACCTCACCACGCTGGGCAAGATCATCGGCGGCGGGCTGGCCGTGGGCGCCTTCGGCGGCCGGGCCGACATCATGGCCGCCTACGACCCCCGGCGGGGCGGGGCCCGCATCAGCCACGGCGGCACGTTCAACGCCAACCCGGTGACCATGGCCGCCGGCGTGGCCACCATGAACGCCCTGACCCCGGAGGCCTACAGCCGGCTGGACGCCCTGGGCGAGCGGCTGCGAGGGGGCGTCAGCCGGCTGCTGCAGGCGACCCGTCGCCGCGGGCAGGTCACCGGCGTGGGCTCGCTGTTCTGCCTGCACTGGACGCCGGCCCCGCTCAGCGACTACCGCTCGAGCCGCCCGCGCGACCCGCAGGCGCCGCTGCGCGTGTTCCTGGGGCTGCTGAACGAGGGGATCCTGCTGACGCAGCGGGGGCTCGGGGCCTGCTCGCTGGCCATGACCGACGAGGACGTGGACCGCTTCGTCAACGCGCTGGCCCGGGTGCTGGCCCGAGGCTAGCCTGCGGCCAAGGAGGCGAACGATGGCCCAGAAGTTCATCGACCTGAACTGCGACATGGGGGAGAGCTACGGCCGCTGGACGCTCGGCGCCGACGCCGACATCATGCCCTTCATCACCTCGGCCAACGTGGCCTGCGGCTACCACGCCGGGGACCCGCACGTGATGCGGAAGACCGTCGACCTGGCCCTCCGCCACGGGGTGGCGGTGGGCGCGCACCCGTCGCTGCCGGACCTCATGGGCTTCGGCCGGCGGGTGATGGACGTCTCGCCCCAGGAGCTGAAGGACTACATCCGCTACCAGATGGGGGCGCTGCGCGAGTTCCTGCGCGCGGCCGGCGCCGAGCTCCAGCACGTCAAGCCCCACGGCATCCTCTACACGATGATGGAGCGCGACGAGTGGGAGCCGCTCGGCCGGGCCGCCGGCGAGGCCGTGCTCGAGGCCCGCGACCCCAACCTGATCCTGATGGCTCTGGCCGCCGGCAAGTGCGACCGCGCGTGCCGGAAGATGGGCGTGCGCGTGGCCTCCGAGGGCTTTGCCGACCGCGCCTACAACGTCGACCTCACGCTGGTGTCCCGCAAGATCTCGGGCTCGCTCATCACCGATCCCCAGCAGGCGGCGGCCCAGGCCGTCAAGATGGCCACCGAGGGCAAGGTGCGGACGATCGACGGCGTGGAGGTCGACATCAGCGTGCAGACGATCTGCTGCCACGGCGACACGCCGGGCGCCGAGCGCATCGTGCGAGCGGTGCGGGAGGCGCTGGAAAAGGCCGGTTGTCAGGTCAGGCCGCTGCGGGACTGGCTGCCGGCGGCCTGAGACTCGGGCATCCCGCCCGGCGCCTGCGGCCCCTCGCCTGGGCGTCGTGCCCGGGCCGAGATTGAAATTCTTACGCGGGGACGGCGGATGTCGGCGCCACGGCCCTCGCGCGGGCGGCGGCCCCGTGCGGCAGCTTGCGCAGCTCCCGCAACAGGTGCGCCCACTCGACGGGCTTGGTGAACACCGCGTCCGCGCCGGCCGCCCGCGCCCGCCCGACATAGGGCTCCCCGTACCCGGTGACCACCACGATGCGCGGGCGGCACCGCCCGGTCGCCAGGATTTCCCGGATCAGCCGGTCCCCCGGGATGTCGGGCAGACCCAGGTCGGTCAGCAGGATGTCGAACGGGCGTCGGGCGGCCAGATCGACCGCCTCGCGACCCGTCCGGACGGCCGCCACTTCAGCCCCCTCGAGCCCTAGCAGGACGCCGAAGGCGCCTCGGACGTCGTCGGCATCCTCGACGAGCAGGACCCGAATTCCTCCGAGTTCTCCCTCGGACCTCATGGCGCCCACTACGGCTAGCAATCGATGTGCCGTCTGATCCGCTCCCGGCCGGGCCGCCGTCTTGACCCTCCCTACCCGGGATGCTTTACTGAGGCGCCCCGATGGACGCACCTCTCAAGCGAACCCCGCTCTACGACCTGCACGTCAAGGCCGGCGCCCGGATGGTGGCCTTCGGCGGCTGGGAGATGCCGGTGCAGTACACCGGCATCGTCGAGGAGCACCGGGCTGTCCGATCGGCCGCGGGCTGCTTCGACGTCAGCCACATGGGGGAGTTCGAGGCGAGCGGGCCGGGGGCGCTGGAGGCCTTGCAGTACCTGACCACCAACGACGTCGGCGCGCTGGACGTCGGGCAGGTCCAGTATTCCCTCCTCTGCAATCCCGACGGGGGAATCGTCGACGACCTGACCGTCTACCGGCTGGGCCCCGACCGGTTCATGCTGACGGTCAACGCGGCCAACATCGCCAAGGACTGGGCGTGGGTCACCGAGCACTCCCGCCGGTTCGCCGGCGCCGCCTGGCGCGACATCTCCACCGCGACGGCGCTGATCGCCGTGCAGGGGCCGCGGGCCGAGGCGCTGGTCGGCCGGCTGACCGCGACCGATCTCGGCCGCCTCGGGTACTACCGCTTCGCCGAGGGGACCGTGGCCGGGACCCGGGCGGTGATCTCCCGCACCGGGTACACAGGCGAGGACGGCTTTGAGCTCTACGTTCCCGCCGAGCAGGCGGCCTCGCTCTGGACGGCGCTGCTGGAGACCGGCGCGGGCCTGGGGGCCGTCCCGGTCGGGCTGGGCGCGCGCGATACGCTCCGTCTCGAGATGCGCTACTGCCTCTACGGCAACGACATCGACGAGACGACCAACCCGCTGGAGGCCGGCCTGGGCTGGGTGGTGAAGCCGGCCAAGGGCGACTTCATCGGCCGGGAGGCGATCGAGCGGGTCCGCGCCGCCGGGCTGCGCCGCCGGCTGGTAGGCCTCGAGGTGCTGGAGGGGGTGGCCCGGCACGGGCATCCCGTCGTCGCGGATGGGCGGTCGATCGGTGTCGTGACCTCCGGGTCGTATGCGCCCTCCGTGGACCGGGCCATCGCGCTCGCCTACGTCGAGAGCGGGTACGCCACCCCCGGCACGGACGTCGGCGTCGAGGTCCGGGGCCGCGTGCGGCCGGCGCGCGTCGTGAAGACGCCGTTCCTTCCACCTCGTGTCAAGAAAGGCTGACGATGGCGAACATTCCTCCGGAGCTGCGCTACACGCGGGAGCACGAGTGGGCCCGGCGGGAGGGTGACCGGGTCCGGATCGGGATCACGGACTACGCCCAGCAGCAGCTGGGCGACGTGGTGTTCGTCGAGCTGCCGGGCGTCGGCGCTCGGGTCACCTCCCACCAGTCGTTCGGCGTGGTGGAGTCGGTGAAGTCGGTGTCCGACCTCTACGCGCCGATGACGGGGGAGGTGGTGGAGGTCAACGCCGAACTGAAGGCCAACCCCGCCCTCGTCAACCGCGATCCCTACGGCCAGGGCTGGATGATCCTCATCCGGCCGAGCCAGCCCGGCGAGTGGGACGAGCTGCTTTCGGCCCAGCAGTACGAGACCTTCATCGCCCAGGAAGGCGCCTGATGCGCTACCTGCCCAACACCGCCGAGGACCGGCGGGCGATGCTGGCCGCGGTCGGCGTCGCCTCCATCGAGGACCTGCTGGTCAAGATCCCGCCCAAGGCCCGGCTGAGCCGGCCGCTGGCGCTGCCGCCGGCGCTGGCCGAGACCGACCTGGTGCGCGAGCTCCGGGCCCGGGCCGCCCTCGACGCCGACGCCGACGGTTACGTGTGCTTCCTGGGCGCCGGCGCCTACGACCACTACGTGCCGAGCCCGATCGACCACCTGGTCCGGCGGGGCGAGTTCTTCACCGCCTACACGCCCTACCAGCCCGAGGCCAGCCAGGGCACGCTGCGGACGATCTACGAGTACCAGACGATGATCGCCGAGCTGACCGGCATGGACGTGGCCAACGCCTCGCTCTACGACGGCGCCTCGTCGCTGGCCGAGGCGGTCCTGATGGCGCAGGCCGCCACCGGTCGGAGCGAGGTGGTCGTGGCCGGCGGCGTCAACCCGCTCTACCGCCGGGTGGTGGCGACCTACGCCGGCCGGCGGCTCAGGCTGCGTGACGTGCCGGCGCCGGAGGGTGTGCTGGACGCCGACCAGGCGCGCCGGCTGATCGGCGACCGCACCGCGGCGCTCGTCGTGCAGTCGCCGAACTTCTGGGGCGTCCTGGAGGACGTCGCGGCCGCGGCCGAGGTGGCCCACGCCGCCGGCGCCCTGCTGATCGTGGTCGCCGACCCGGTCAACCTCGGCGTGCTGGAGGCACCGGGGCGCCTGGGTGCCGACATCGTCGTCGGCGAGGGCCAGGGCCTGGGCGTGCCGCTCTCCTACGGCGG
>DATLZL010000521.1:0-2858 GCA_035574035.1 Binatia bacterium
CACGAAGAGTACGATCCCCGCCTGCCGCTGGTGGAGGCAGACGCCTCGCGCCTCAAGCAGGTGTTCCTCAACATCGTCCAGAACGCCCTGCACGCCATGCCCGGCGGCGGTCACCTGCGGGTCCGCACCGAACGGGACGGCGAGGACGTGACGGTCATGTTCACCGACACCGGGGTGGGCATCCCGCCCGAGAACCTCACGCGGATCTTCGACCCGTTCTTCACGACCAAGCCGGATGCCAAGGGCACCGGACTCGGGCTGAGCGTGAGCCTGGGGATCGTCCGCCAGCACGGGGGCGCGATCGAGGTGGAGAGCGAGCCCGACCGGGGCGCCACGTTCACGGTGCGTCTGCCGGTGCGGCGCCGGGTGACGGCGGAGGAGCAGGTCGCCGCCTGAGCCCGCCGGCCCGGGCGACGTCGACGGCCCGGGCTCAGCCGCGCCCGACGAACGGCATCTTCGTCGCCATGACGGTCATGAACAACACGTTCGCGTCGAGGGGCAGGCCGGCCATGTAGACCACCGCCCGCGCCACGTGCTCCACGTCCATGAGCGGCTCCGGCCGGATGGTGCCGTCGGCCTGCGGCACGCCCTGGCGCATGCGGGCGGCCAGGGGCGTCTCGGCGTTGCCGATGTCGATCTGCCCGCAGGCGATGTCGAACGCGCGCCCGTCCAGCGCCGTGGATTTGGTGAGCCCGGTGATGGCGTGCTTGGTGGCGGTGTAGGGGGCGGAGTTGGGCCGCGGCGCGTGGGCGGAGATCGAGCCGTTGTTGATGATGCGCCCGCCGCGCGGGCTCTGGCTCTTCATCAGCCGGAACGCCTCCCGCGTGCAGTAGAAGGCGCCGGACAGGTTGACGTCCACCACCGCCCGCCACTGCTCGTCGGTCAGGTCCTCCAGCGGCACCGCCGGAGCCCCGGTCCCCGCGTTGTTGAACAGGAGATCGAGCCGGCCGAAGCGCTCCCGGGTGGCCGCGAACAGGGCCCGGACCGCCGCCGGGTCGCCCACGTCGGTGGGCACCACCAGCGTGGCGGCGCCGGCCGCGCCGGCCTCCGCCGCCACCGCCTCCAGACGCTCCTTGCGCCGGCCGGCCAGGACGAGCGCGTAGCCCTCCCGAGCCAGCGCGAGCGCCACGGCCTGACCGATCCCGCTGCCGGCCCCGGTGATCATCGCGATTCGGTTCGACGCCATGCCGTGCCCTCCCCGGTGGATCGTGCCGGGCAGGGTAGACCGTCGCCGGCGCGCGATCAAGGGCGCTCGCCTCGGGTAGAATCGGGCCGGAAACCATCCCGCCGGCCCGGCCGGCGCCCGAGGGAGCGCTTATGCGGACGTTCTACGACATCGACCTCACCGCGAAGACCGTGGCCGGCCGTGAGCTGACCGGCGAGGCCGTCATCAAGGCCGGCCGGAACCTGATCGCCCGCACGCTGCTGGCCAAGGGCGTCGCTCCGGTCGACCCGCTCTCCCCGGCCAACCCGCTCATCTTCTCGGCCGGCCCCTTTGCCGGGACCAGCTTCTCCAACGCCAACCGCACCAGCGTCGGGTGCAAGAGCCCGCTGACGGGCGGCATCAAGGAGGCCAACGGCGGCGGCACCTTCGCCTACGCCCTGGGCCAGCTGAAGATCGCCGGGTTCACGCTGCACGGGGCCGCCGCCGACTGGACCGTGCTCCACCTGCGCCGGGACGGTACCGTCGGCTTCGACGACGGGCGGCCCTACCTGGGGCGGGGCAACGTCGAGGCCGCGCGGATGCTCTTCGAGCGCTACGGCCGGAAGATCTCGTTCGCCCTGTGCGGCCCGGTCGGGGAGTACCAGGGTCTCATCGCGGGCATCGCCTTTCCCGACAAGGACGGCCGCCCCTCGCGGCTGGCCGCCCGCGGCGGGGTGGGGGCGGTGATGGGCGCGAAGAAGGTGAAGGCGGTGGTCGTCGACCTGGACCGGATCCCGCCCTTCCAGGACCCCAAGAAGGTGAATGCCAGCATCAAGGACTACGCGCGGATGCTCCAGGCCGACGGCATCGTGCAGAACTTCTACGCGCCGCTCGGCACGATGGGCATGGCCGACGTGCAGAACCAGATGGGCGGCCTGCCCGTCCGCAACTTCCGCGCCGGCCGCCTGGCCGACGTCAGCGCCGGCGAGACGTTCAAGATGGGGGCCGAGTACATCGGACCGCTGAACACCTCACGCGGGGGCGAGCAGACCCACGCCTGCATGCCGGGCTGCGTGATCCGCTGCAGCAACGTCTACCACGACGCCGAGGGGCGCGAGGTCGTCTCGCCGGTCGAGTACGAGACGCTCGGCCTGCTCGGCTCCAACTGCGGCCTCACCGATCCCGACGACCTGGCCCAGCTGAACTTCGTCGCCAACGATCTGGGCGTCGACACCATCGAGACCGGGGCCATGATCGCCGTCCTCATGGAAGCCGGCCTCGGCAGCTTCGGCGACGTCCGGTTCATGGCCCGGGTGCTGACGGAGATCCGCCAGGGCACCGCCGAGGGGCGCCTGTGGGCCCAGGGGACGGCGCGGGTCGGCGCCCACTACGGGGTGCGGCGGGTACCGGTGATCAAGCGGCAGGCGATCAGCGCCTACGACCCGCGGGTGGTGGAGGCCACCGGCATCTCGATGATGGCCACCGCGCAGGGCGCCGACCACACCGTCGGCAACCTGCCCCGGCTCAAGACCCGGGACATGGACCGGGAGACCCTGGTGAGCCAGAGCCTGGCCCAGCAGGTGCGGGTGGCGGCCAACGACTCGCTCGGCCTCTGCGTCTTCGGGCAGAGCGTCACCAACGTCAACACCGAGTTCCTGGCCGACGCACTGAACGCCGCCTACGGCACCCGGCTCACCAAGGACTTCTTCGAGGC
>DATLZL010000522.1:0-3300 GCA_035574035.1 Binatia bacterium
GTTCGGCGCCTGGTCGAGGAGATCCACGCCGGCGAGATGCTGCAGGCCGTGCTCGCCCGCCGCTTCGAGGTGGCCACCGACCGGCCGGCCATGGAGATCTATCGGTCCCTGCGCCGGGTGAACCCCTCGCCGCACCTGTTCTACCTCGATCTCGGCCCCGTGGCGCCGGGTGCCGCCCTGATCGGCGCCTCGCCGGAGCTGCTGGTGCGGGTGCGCCACGGCAGGGTGGTGACCCGCCCGATCGCCGGCACCCGGCCGCGGGCGGAGGACCCGGAGCGCGATGCGGCGCTCGAGGCCGACCTGCGGGCCGATCCCAAGGAGCTGGCAGAGCACGCCATGCTGGTCGACCTGGCCCGCAACGACGTCGGGCGGGTGGCGACCTTCGGCAGCGTGGAGGTCCCGATCCTGCGCTCCGTGGAGCGCTACCGCCACGTCATGCACCTGGTCAGCGAGGTGCGCGGCGCGCTGCGGCCGGGGCTGGATGCCTTCGACGCCGTGCGAGCCACCTTCCCGGCGGGCACCGTCAGCGGCGCGCCGAAGGTGCGCGCCATGCAGGCCATCGCCGAGCTCGAGGCCGAGCGCCGCGGGCCCTACGGAGGGGCGGTGGGCTTCTTCTCGCCCGATGACACCGAGGCCGCGATCACCATCCGCGGGGCGGTGATCACGCCCGGCCGCGCGACGGTCCACGCCGGGGCCGGGATCGTGGCCGACTCGGTGCCCGAGCGCGAGGCGGCCGAGGTCTCCGCCAAGGCGGCCTCGATGCTGGCCGCCATCGCCGGCGCCACGCGCGCGGGAGGTGCCGGCGCATGACGCGACCCCGGGTCTTCGTCCTGGACAACTACGACTCCTTCACCTTCAACCTCGTGCACCTGCTCGAGCGGCTGGGTGCGTCGACCATCGTGGAGCGCAACGACCGGGTCCGCGTCGAGGACGTCGCGGCGCTGCGACCGGCGGCGATCGTCATCTCCCCGGGCCCGTCGACGCCGCAGCGCGCGGGCATCAGCGTGGACCTGGTTCGGGGGCTCGGCCCGCAGGTGCCCGTCCTGGGGGTCTGCCTCGGCCACCAGGCCATCGCGGTGGCCTGCGGGGCGAGGCTTGTCCGCGTCCCGCCGGTGCACGGCAGGCAGGCCGACATCCATCACCGGCAGGACGCCTCGTTCGCCGGGCTGCCGTCGCCGTTCCCGGCCGCGCGCTACCACTCGCTGGCGGTCGACCCGGCCACCCTCCCCGACGAGCTCACCGTCAGCGCCCGCTCCACGGACGGGGTGGTGATGGGCCTGGTCCACGCCACGCACCCGGTCGAGGGGTTCCAGTTCCATCCCGAGTCGATCCTCAGCGATCGCGGGCCGGAGCTGGTGCGCGCGTTCCTGGTGCGGACCGGCGTCCTGGCCGCGGAGGCCGCCTGATGGCCGATCGGCGCACGGCGCTGGCCGAGGCGGTCGCGGTGGTGGCCGGTGGCGCCGCCCTGCCACCGAGCCTGGCGACCGCGGCCCTCCGGGAGGTGATGGACGGCGAGGCTCCCAGCGCCCAGGTGGGCGCCCTGCTGGCCATGCTCCACCTGCGCGGCGAGACGGCCGACGAGGTGGCCGCCTTCGCCGGCTGCATGCGAGAGCGGGCCATCCGCGTCGACGCACCGGAGGGCGCCATCGACCTGTGCGGCACCGGCGCCGATGCGGCCGGCACGTTCAACGTGTCCACGGTGACGTCCTTCGTGGTCGCCGGCGCCGGCGTCCCGGTCGCCAAGCACGGCAACCGGGCGGTCACCAGCCGATGCGGCTCGGCCGACCTCGTCGAGGCGCTCGGCGTTCCGCTCGAGGTCGGGCCCGATGTCGTGGCCCGATCCATCCGCGAGACCGGCTTCGGCTTCATCTTCGCGCCGGCCTATCACCCCGCCCTGCGGCACGCGATGCCGGTGCGTCGCGAGCTGCCGATCCGCACGGTCTTCAACCTGCTGGGACCGCTGGCCTCCCCGGCGCTGGTGCGGCGCCAGCTGCTGGGTGTCTCGGACGCCCGCCTGCTGCCGCTGCTGGCGGGTGCGCTGTCGCGGCTGGGGGTCGAGCGGGCGATGGTGGTTCACGCCGCCGATGGCCTGGACGAGCTGTCCCTGGCCGGGCCGAACCGCGCGCTGCTCGTCGAAGGCGACGACATCGTCGAGCTCGCCATCGACGCCGCGGACCATGGGCTGGCGCGGGCTCCGGCGGCGGCGCTGGCCGGTGGTGACGCCGCGCGCAACCGGGAGATCGCCCTGGCGGTGCTGTCGGGGGAGCCGGGGCCCGCGCGCGACGTCGTGCTCCTCAACGCGGGCGCGGCCCTGCTGGTCGCCGGCCGGGTCGCGACCGTCGACGACGGGATCGAGGCCGCGGCCGCGGCCATCGACGAGGGCCGGGCCGCCGCCGTGCTGGACCGGGTGGCGGCCACCTCGGCATGACGATCCTCGACCAGCTGGTGGCGGCGTCCCGCTCCCGCGCCCGGCTCGCGGCGCGGAACGAACCGCTCGGCGAGCTGCGGAGGGCGGTCGAGCGCCTGCCCGAGGCGCCTCGCTTCGAGCGCGCGATCCGCTACGCCGGCCGGCTTGCCGTCGTCGCCGAGGTGAAGCGCGCATCGCCATCCCACGGCGCCTTCGCCGTCCCATCCGGTCCCGTGGCGGTCGGGGAGCTGTCCCGGCGCTACGCGGCCGCCGGCGCCACGTGCCTGTCGGTGCTGACCGAGCCGACGCGCTTCGACGGCAGCGACGCCGACCTGGAGGCGGCCGCACGGACCGGCCTCCCGGTCCTGCGCAAGGACTTCGTGGTCGACCGCTACCAGGTCTGGGAGGCCCGGTGGCTGGGCGCCTCCGCGGTGCTCCTCATCGCCCGCATCCTGCCGGGTGCGGCGCTGCGGCAGCTGATCGCGGAGGCGGCGGCGGCCGGCCTGGACGCCCTGGTGGAGGTGCACGACCGGGTCGACCTCGAGCGGGCCCTGGAGGCCGATGCGACCCTCATCGGCGTCAACGCGCGCGACCTCGCCAGCCTTGACGTCGACCTCGGGCGCGCCATCGGGCTCCTCCAGGCGGCCCGTCACACGGGAGCCACCCTGATCGCCGAGAGCGGGCTGTCCGAGGTGCGCGACCTGGAGCGGGTCGCCGAGGCCGGGGCGCGGGGCGTGCTGGTGGGGACCGCGCTGCTGGCTGCCGCCGACCCGGCGGCCACGCTCGATCGGCTGGTGGCGGGTGCCCCCCGGCTGCCGGCGCCACGCGTGGCCGAAGCGTCGCGCCGCGCGCGGGTGAAGGTCTGCGGCCTCCGCGACCGCACGGCCGTTCGC
>DATLZL010000523.1:0-3928 GCA_035574035.1 Binatia bacterium
GACCCAGCCCGGCATGGAGGTCAAGCCCGCGGGCGGCGAGCTGCCGAGCGCCACGGCGTCACCCGCCACGGCACCGGCGGCGTCGCCGGCGGCCACCCAGCCGCCGGGCGAGACCCGGAAGTAGGGCCGACCACCGCGGGGCGGCCGCGCCTCGTCGGGCGCGGCCGTCACGCCGCCGGCATCCGGAGGAACCGGGCGTTGATCGCCACGATCACGGTGGAGAGCGACATGAAGATGGCGCCGACCGCGGGCGTCAGCACGATGCCGGCGCCGGAGAGGACGCCGGCCGCCAGCGGGATCGCCACCACGTTGTAACCCGTCGCCCACCACAGGTTCTGGACCATCTTCCGGTAGGTGGCCCGGGCCAGCCGCACGATCGCCACCACGTCCCGCGGGTCGCTCCGGACCAGCACGATGTCCGCCGACTCGATGGCCACGTCGGTGCCGGCGCCGATGGCGATCCCCACGTCGGCCTCGACCAAAGCCGGGGCGTCGTTGACGCCGTCGCCGGTCATCGCCACCCGGAGGCCGCGCGCCTTGACCTCGCGGATCTTCTCGGCCTTCTCGTGCGGCAGCACCTCGGCGAAGAAGTCATCGAGCGCGAGCTCCCGGGCGACCCACTGGGCCACCGCGCGGGCGTCGCCCGTCAGCATCATCACCTGGAGGCCCATCCGCTTGAGTGCGGCCAGCGCCTCCCGCGACTCCGGCCGGATGATGTCGGCGAGCGCGATGGCCCCGCGGGGCTGGTCGTTCACCAGCACCCAGACCACCGTCTTGCCCTGGGCGGCGACCTCGCGGACCCGCGGATGCTCGACCTGGAGGCCGTGCTCCCGCAGGTAGCCCGGGCTCACCACCTTCACCGCCTGACCGTCCACGATCCCCTCGGCCCCCCGGCCCGGGATCGCCCGGAAGTCCTGGGGCGCGGGGAAGGCCACGCCCCGCTCGCGGGCGCCTCGCACCACCCCGGCCGCGATCGGATGCTCGGACCGGCTCTCGAGGCCGGCCCCCAGGCGGAGGACCTCGTCGGCCGCGCTCGCGTCGAGGGCGATGACGTCGGTCACGCCGAAGCGCCCCTCGGTCAGCGTGCCCGTCTTGTCGAAGACGATCGCCTGGAGGCTCCGGGCGGCCTCGAAGGCCGCGCGGTCCCGGACGAGGAGGCCGTGCCCGGCCGACAGCGCCGTCGACACGGCCACCACCAGCGGCACCGCCAGGCCGAGCGCGTGCGGACAGGCGATGACCATCACCGTCACCATCCGCCCCACGGCGAAGTTCACGTCGGAGCCGAGCAGGAGCCAGACGGCCAGCGTCAGGCCGCCGACCGACAGCGCGATGACGGTGAGCCAGAGCGCCGCCCGGTTGGCCAGGTCCTGCGAGCGCGAGCGCGACTCCTGCGCGCGCCGGACGAGCTCGATCACCTGGGCCAGGTACGTCTCCTCGCCGGTCTTCTCGACCTCCACCGTGATGGCGCCCTCGCCGTTGATCGCCGCCGCGATGACCCGGTCGCCCTCGCCCTTCTCGACCGGCCGGCTCTCCCCGGTGAGCATGGCCTCGTTGACGGTGGTGCGGCCGCCGACGATGCGCCCGTCGGTGGGGATCTTCTCGCCGGGCTTCACGAGCACGCGATCGCCCTTGACCAGCGCGGTCACCGGCACGTCCTCGGTCGCGCCGTCCGGCCGCAGCCGGTGGGCCTCGGCCGGCATGAGCCGGACCAGCGCCTCCAGCGCCCGGGAGGCGCCCATCACCGAGCGCATCTCGATCCAGTGGCCGAGCAGCATCACGTCGATCAGCGTGGCCAGCTCCCAGAAGAAACCCTCGCCCGGGAGCCCGAAGACGACCAGCGTGCTGTACGCCCACGCCACCGAGATGGCCAGGCTGACGAGCGTCATCATCCCCGGCCGGCGCCGGCCGAGCTCGCCCCTGAGGCCCCGGAGAAACGGCCAGCCCCCGAAGAAGAAGATCGCGCTGGCGAAGGCGAACTGGACGAGGTCGCTGCCCGGGAAGGCCCAGGCCTCGCGGACGCCCAGCAGGTCCTGGACGTGGGGCGTCAGCGCGAGGACGGGAACGGTGAGGAGGAGCGAGACCCAGAAGCGCCGCCGGAAGTCCTCCACCCCGTGCGCCCGGTGGTCGCGACGGGGATGTGCCTCGCCCGCGGGCGGGTGAGCCCCATGCCCGTGGGGGTGAGGCATTGCGGCCCGGTCCTTCATCGACTCCATCCCGCCCTCCCGCCCCGCGCTATAGTCCTGCCCGGCGCGTCTTCGCGCCGCCGGAGAGGCCTCGATGACCGCGATCGGGACGTCCGTGCTGCTCGCGCTCCTCGGCGCCCTCGCGACCAGGATGACGGTGAGCCGCCTCGCCGCCGACGGCCGCGAGCGCGACGTCCACGTCTACTGGGCGCTCGGCTTCGCGGCGCTCGTCCCCGCCTGGCTTGTCCTCTTCCTGGCGCTGCTCGGCCCCACCGCCCGGCCCCGTCCGGAGCTCGTGCCGGCCGCAGCGTGGGTCCTGTCGGCCGCCTCGGGCCTGGTCGGCGCCATCGCCACCGAAGGATCCCTCCGGCGAGCCTCCGACGCCACCGGGAGCCGCGAGCCGCTCGCCTGCTGGCGGCTCGGCCTCCTGGGATCGCTTCCCGCGTGGCTCGTCGCCGGGGCGGGATACGCGCTCGCCATCGTCCGGGGGTGACCGTCCGCCCCGGTCCGGCCACATCAGAAGCCGAACGAGATGCCGACCGTCACCTGGAGCGGGACCCGGTCGGCCGGGCCGGCGAGCTCGGTGCTCACTCCGGCGTCGAGCACGATCCGGGGCGTGAGCTGGTGGCGGACGCCGGCTTCCACTCCGACGAGACTGTCTTCTCCGCGGCGGACGGACTGCTCGGCGAAGATGTCGGCGACGAGCGTCGTCCGCGTGTGCGCCGGCGCCCCGATCGGGTAGCTGGCCCCCAGCACGAGCTCCCAGCGCCCGTCACGCTCGCCGCGCGCGGTGCCGGTGAGGAGCGCATAGCCGGCGTTGAAGTGGAGGCTCACGTCCCCGAACGATCTGGTCACGATCCCCTTGAGCTCCAGGTCCACGCCGGCCGAGCCCACCCCGGTCGGCAGGCTCAGAGCGCCCTTGAGGCCGAAGGCCGGCAGCGTCAGCGTCTCCTGGTTGAGGTTGTAGAGCACCGCCAGGTGGAGGTCACCCGACTTCGCCGGCTCCTCGATCGCGCGCGGGTCGGTCGAGAGCTGGGTGCCGAGCGACACCTGCAGGTTGGGGAACGCTCCGTAGAGGATCTCGACGGGGACGACGGCGCGGTCAGGCCCCCGCCGTGGGAAGATCCCGGCCGCGCCCACCTCCAGGGCGATTTCCCCGTGCGCGATCGAGTAGGCGTCCTCGAGGCGGAGCGGGCGGCCTTCGTCCAGGTTCTTGTGGTCCACGGCGAGAGCGACGCCGGGTCCGGTGAGGGCCAGGAACAGGACGGCCGCCGGCACGAGACGCCTCATAAGTCGCCTCCTCCTCCTCAGTGCTGTCGGTGGTCCTGGCCGGGCGCAGGCGCCTTCGGCCCACCTGCCGGCGCCGGCATCGCGGGTTCACCGGTCGGCCTGGGTTTCCCGGGCTCGCCCGGCCCGACGCGTCCGGCCAGCACGTCGTGCGCCGACGGCGGCCGCGGGGCCATGCCCATCGGTCCGTGGGCGCCGTGCGCGGGCAGCCGGTACTCGGCGTACCGGTCCCCGCTGCGGTGGAGGTAGACGGGCAGGATCGCCAGCATCCGCTCGCGCCGGTCCCGGAGGGTCGGAAAGAGGTCGGGCCGGCACAGCACGTCGTCGACGTTGTCGTGCAGCATGTGGAGGTTGTCGAAGATGGCCGCCGCCTCCGGGAAGCGCTCCGAGAAGTTCGGGGCGCCCTCGGGCAGCATCGGCATGAACTCCCACTCCACCGGCGGCCGCCGGAGGTAGCC
>DATLZL010000524.1:0-4905 GCA_035574035.1 Binatia bacterium
CCCGCCTCGGCGAGCCGGCGGCCTCGCCCCGCGCGGGCGACCCCGACGGCCTGAAGGCGGTCGCCCGCCAGGCGGCCCGCGCCGCCGAGCGGGCGGCCATCCTCGCCGTGCTCGAGCGCACGCGCTGGAACCGCCTGCGGGCGGCCCGGGCGCTCGGCATCTCGTACCGGGCACTGCTCTACAAGCTGCAGGCGTACGGCCTCGGCCGCGCCGACCGCGACTCGGCGGCCTGACAGCCGCGCGGGGCGACCCCGGGATCGATGACCTCTCAGTCGCGCAGCGCCCAGACCGCGATCAGTCCGCCGGTCACCATGAGCACCAGCGGGGCGGGCGTGTGGGCCAGCGCGGCGGCGAGAACGGCGGAAACTCCGGGCCAGGACTCGGCGGCCGCCAGCCAGCCGGGAAGCACCGGCCGCCAGGCCGGCCGGAGGGCCGGAGCGGCGAGCAGGTCGAGGAGCGAACATGGCTCCCAGGTGCGCGTGTCGAGCCAGGTGCCGATCTGGTGGGCGAAAATGCCGGCGCCGACGAGAAACAGCCCCGAGCCGACCGCGGCGGCGATGACCAGGCCCACCCGACGCCCGGCCTGCCCCAACGCGGGGAGAGCCAGGCGTCGGTTGGGGACCCTGTCGGCAGCCACGCCGGGGGAGCCGACCAGGAACCATGCCCGGGGGCGGGGTGGCTTGCGAGCCGGACGACGCCACCAGGCCGCCCAGCGAGCCGGCAGCGCGTACCGGTCCACCAGTCCCTGGAGCGTGCGGAGTTCGGCGGCGGCCCACACGGCGAGCAGCATCGTCATCCGATCGCTGGACCGGTCACCGCCCTGGATCCGCAACCAGGCCAGCGTGCCGAGGCGCTGAAAGGAGGGACCGGACCGGAGCGCGTCGGCGTATTCGGCGAAGCGCTCCCGCTGGACGGACTCGAAGTTGACGAGGACCGCCGGGGTGAGATCCCCGCGGTCCATCGCCCCCAGCAGGTGCCGGCGGAGGGCACGCCGGACCGCCCGGGCCCGCCGCCCGAACCGCGCGGCCACCGCGACCTCGGCCAGGAACCACCCGAGGAGCAGACACTCCAGGCGATACTCCTCGGTGTCGAGCCGCTTGGGCAGGGCCCGGGCGACACCTTCCTCGTCGAGCCGCTGGCGCAGCACCCTGGTGCCGCGGAGGACGCCCTCGGCGACCGCGTCGCCGATCTCGGTCGGTGTGGCCGGGACGCGCCGGGACTCTGACGCCACCGCTGTTCTTTCCCTCCGCCGGGCCTCGTCTCCCTCGCTGGCGGCGGCCGGACGAGCACCCGCTTCTACCAGAGCATCGGGATCAGCCGCCACCGAACGCGGGCCGCATAGGCCGCATAATCCGCGATGATCCGCTCCTCCCGCGTGATCCGAACGACCTGCAGGAGCGTGTTGAGCCCCACGATGGCGACGTTCCATCCGCTGGGGTGGGCCACCAGGAACCCCGCGAATACCAGCAGTTCGGCCGCATAGAGCGGATGACGCACCCAGGCGTAGAGCCCCGTGGTCCGCAGCCCCCGGTCGGCGGGCGCCACTCCGAAGCTGCGCCCGAGCGACAGCAGCGCGCCGACCATGCCGATCAGGCCACAGATCTGGACGGCTTCGCCGAGCCGGGCGAAGGGACCGGGCGCCGGCCGGAGCAGGATCGGCATCAGCACGGCGACGACGGCCAGGACGGTCTCCCACCGGGCGCCTTTCCGGCGGGCCGGCCGACGGAGCAGAAACAGGACGGCGAAGACCGTCATGGCCCCGGCCTGGCCGAGGTGGACGAGATTGCCGTCCCGGAGGGTCTTGGCGAGGAAGATCCACGCGTACGAGGCCCACGCCCCGGCGACGACCAGGTCGAGAGCCACGTCTTCGGCGCGCCGGCCGGCCAGCAGCCAGCCGGGGCTGGACCTCGCCGTCCGCCTTGCGGGCCGTGTCGGCGGCGGCCGGCGCGGCGCGCCCAGGTCGGTCGTTCCCAGGGCGTTCATGCGCCGGCCCGGCGGCGGGCGCGCCGGTAGAGGATCAGGCCGGCGGCGAGCGCGACCACCGCCACCGCAATCAGCGGCCGGAGCGGCACCGCGCCGGTGGGGGCTGCCATCACCCCGAGCAGCATCGCGAGCAGGCCGACAACGATGGCCACGATCCCGAGCACTCTCATCTCCGTCCCTCCGAGGTTGGACCCGGCCGCCGGGACTGTGCGATCATCCGAGCGTGACGCCCGCACCGTCTCGCCGAAGGTATCGCCCGGTGGCGGTAACGGTGTGGGCCGCGATCCTGGCCGTGGCGGCCTGTGCGACGCCGGCTTCGCCACCGGTTGCGCCGGCGACGCGACCGGCGGTCTTGGTCACGGCGGCGCCCGTCTGGCGTCCCGGTGACCGCTGGGAGTACGCCTGGCGGAGCGGGGCCGAGGCCGCCACCCGGAGCATCGAGGTCCTGGAGATCAAGGAGATCAACGGTCTCTCCTACTACCTGCTGCGGGCGGGAGACCTCGAGCACCTCTGGACACCGGAGCTCGGGTGGGCGGGCAGCGTGCGCAACCAGCGCATCGAGGCCCGCATGACTCCGCCGACACCGCTGTTCGTCTGGCCTCTGGAACCGGGTCGCCGGTGGCAGCACCGCGGCACCTACGAGGACCGGAGCGGCAGAAAACCGGTCCGCGACTCCTTTCTGGTCGTGGGCGTCGAGACCGTCGAGGTGCCGGCGGGCCGCTTCCAGGCGTTCAAGGTCGTTCGGGAGACCGACAGCCGGGACTCCGACCAGTACTGGTACGCGCCCGAGGTGGGCTTCTACGTCAAGTGGGCCGGCCGGCGCGGCGACGTCGAGTTCGAGGAAGAGCTCCGAGCGTACCACCGGGCGCCCCGGCTGATCCCCGATTCCCGTCCGGAGGTCCCGTCGCGCACCCCCTAGGCCGCCGGCGTCCGACCGAAGATCGGTGAGGGTCGCTGCCGCCGGGGGACTGGCACTGGCTCTGGCCTGGCTGGCGTTCGGTCGCTTCGGCGCGACCTGGCGCTGGGGGGCGCTCCTGCCGGTGCTGGCCGCTCTGGCAGCGATCGTGGTCACGGACCTGTCATGGCGCCGCATCCCGGATGCGATCACGCTGCCGGGGACGGCGTACGGAGTGGCGCTGGCGGTGCTGCTTCCGGGCCACCTCTCGCTCGCCGAGGCTGTCCTCGGGGTGGCGGCGGGTGGCGGCGTCGTCCTCCTGCTGGCCATGCTCAGCGGGGGCAAGGTCGGCGGCGGTGACATCAAGCTGACCGCGATGCTCGGCAGCGTGCTCGGCTGGAAGCAGACGCTCGTGGTGTTCGCGCTCTCCCAGGTCCTGGGCGGCGCGGTGGCGCTCGCTCTGCTCGCCGCGAGAGTACGCGGTCCCCGCGACGGCCTGCCCATCGGCTCGCTGATCGCGATCCTGGGAGCGCTGTTCCTCATCGGAGGCCCCTGACCGGCCCCCGGTCCCGACCCGGACGGCGGCTCATCCCGGCTCTCCCTTGCGCTCCACCCAGACCACGCCTTCCGGGAGGCGGAACTTGGTCACCGTGTCCACGCTCTCGCTCGTGCCGCTGAACCACGCCTCCTGATCCCAGAAGACGCCGAACGGCAGCAGGAACCTGGCCAGCACGACCGTGCCCTCGCGGGCCAGTGGGGTCGGCGTCAGGACGTGTGGCCGGAGCCCCTCCGCGGCGGGGAGGTAGAGGGTGGGGCGCATCCGCCCGCCGGGGGCGCCACGGTACCGGAGGACCACCGTGTAGACGCCTGGCTTGACGTTGGAGAGGTAGAAGACGTCCGCCGGGCCGGTTCCGGAACGCCTCGCCACCGCGGCGAAGCGGACCGGCCGGGGACGGTCCTCGAGCGTCTCCGGCCGCTCGCGCCAGGTGCCAGTGACCTCCACGTCGAGGCCCTCGGTCCCGGCCGGCCAGTCGAGCACGAGCACGGTCGCGGGCTCGGCGGTTTCCGGGCCCCGGACGGTGACGGTGCCGCTCCGACCTGGCGGGGCGCCGTTCCGCGACGCCTCGGCCCACACCCGCAGGACCGGGACCGACACGGGCAGGACAGCGCGAAACCGACCGGCGTGCGCCACGGCCGGGATGCGCCGGTCGTTCGCGACGAGCCAGACGGTCTCCACGCCGGCGTCGTCGACCTCGCCCTCCACGATGACGATCGGCGGGTCACCAGGACCGAGCGCGGTCCCGTCCTTCGGCGACGTCAGCGTGACCGCCGGCCGGGGCGACGGCGGGATGTCGAGGCCCAGCGCGGAACCCGGTGCCCCCGGCCGCTCGGCGATGACTCGATGGGACGGGAGCGCCGGGGCCGGGCTCGCCTGATCCGGCGCGGCTTCTGGCTCGGCGGACGTCGGGGGCCGCGCAACGAATGCATCGGCCGGAGGCCGCTCGACCTCGGGCTCAGCGTCCACCGGCGGTCGCGTGTCGAGGACTTCCGAGGTGTCGGACGCCGACAAGGCCCCCGCGGAGAGGGACGTCGTGGTGGCAGGCCCCCTCGCCTCGACCGAGGACGAAACGGTCGGCCGAACGGACGGGGAGGCCGGCAGCGACAGGGCAGGCTCGGTGGGAGTGACCGGGGGAGCCGTGACCACCGTGCTCGAGGCGCTGCCGCCCGTCGTTCCGGCGGGCCGCGGAGCGGCGGTCGGCGCCGCGGTCGGGCCGGTGGCGCGGGCCGGTCGCCTGGAGACCGCCACCGTCGGGACGCCCACCTCGGCCCAGATCACCGGTCCGGTGGGCAAGGGCGGCGCCGCCGTGAGCCAGACCAGGACGAGCAGCGCCGCGACGTGCAGGATTGCGGACAAAGCCAGGGAGCGGCCGAGCGGCTCGTCCGGGACATGGCGGAGGCCCGGGCGGCGGCGCCAGGGGCAGTAGCCGCGAGGCCGCACGCCGTCGGACCTCAACAGTTCGCCGGGT
>DATLZL010000525.1:0-2744 GCA_035574035.1 Binatia bacterium
GATCGGCGGCGGCGGCGAGAAGGTCACGCTGCGGATCGTGGCCCGCCACGCCGACCACTGGAACGTCTGGGGCGGGCCGGAGACGCTCCGCCACAAGGGCAAGGTCCTCGACGAGCACTGCGCCGCCGTCGGGCGTGACCCGCGCTCGCTCGTCCGCTCGGCCAACATGCCGCTGCTCATCACCGACGACCGGGCGGAGGTGGACCGCCTGGCGTCGGCGACGATGAAGCGGATGGGCTGGCCGGAGCCCTACGTGCGCGACCTGCTGCTGGCCGGACCGGTCGGCGCCGTGCGCGACAAGCTCGGCCGCCTGCGCGAGACCGGGGTGGGCATGGTCTTCGTCCCCACGTTCTTCCTGCCCGCGGATCCCCGACCGCTGCTGGACCGGTTCATGGGCGAGGTGGCGCCGGAGTTCCGGTAGCCGGGGCCGTCACGGGCGGCCCTCCAGCGCGCGCCGCAACTGGTCCAGGTGGTTGTCGTCGTGCCAGGCCATCAGCGTGACGATGTCCTCGATGCTCATCGGGCCGCGGGTGGGGTGGACGCCCGTCCGCTTCCGCTGCTCGGGTCGCAGGCCGCGCAGGAACTCCAGGTTCTCCTCGCGCCGGCGCCGGAAGGCGGCCAGCGCCTCGGCGGCGTCGTTGCGCAGGTACTGCCGGTCCTCGGCCCAGCGGTCGGGGTCGATCGGCGGGACGAAGCGGGGCTGGTCCATGGCCAGGACCTGCTCGAACCGGGCGCGGAACGACTCCTCGGTGTCGCGCAGGTGGCAGATCACTTCCTTGGCCGCCCAGTTCTTGTTGTCCGGGCGGCGGGCCAGCGCGGCCTCGCTCTGGCCCCGGATGGCGGCGGCGTAGTCGTCGGCCGTCCGGGCCAGGCGCTCCAGGCGCTGGGCCAGCGGCTGCTTGGCGTACTCCTCCATGGTCGGCATCGTCCCGTCCTCCTCGGTCGGTGTGGTCACCAGCTGGTGGAACAGGCTCGACTCGCGCTTGTAGAAGCCCTCGGTGTGGAACGACTCCGGCAGCCGGAGCCGCGTGTAGTCGAGATGATGCCCCACCTCGTGCAGCAGCGTGCGCAGGAACGTGCGGAACGCCACCACGCGCCGCTGGCGGGCCGTCCGCATCCAGAGCTGGATCTTCGGGAGCCGGCCGGGGTCGGCGGTGTAGAGCCCGTGCAGCTCGCCCCAGCGGGCGTGGGGGCGGGCGGCCAGGACTTCCACCCGGACCGGCGGCATGTCGAGCTTGCGGCAGAGCCCGAGGACCAGCCGTTCGGCGGCCGCCTGCGTCCGCGCCCGGTCCTCGGCGGCCAGGGCCTGGGCGAGGTCCTCGACCAGCGGGTGGAGGTCGGCCGGCCGGGGCAGCTGCACCTCGGTGACGGCGTCGCTCTTCCGGTAGATCGCCTGCTGGGCGCGCGTGAGCCGCGCGTAGTAGGCGAAGGGCACGCTCAGCGCCCCTGCCAGCGGGGCGGGCGCTTGTCGAGGAAGGCGCGCGCGCCCTCCAGGCGGTCCTCGGTGGTGCGCAGCAGGGCCGACAGGTCGTGCTCGAGCCGGAACCCGGCCTCGAGCGGCAGCTCGAGGCCCTTGACCACCGCTTCCTTGGCGTAGCGCACGGCCAGCGGCGCCTTGTCGGCCAGGGCGCGGGCCAGCGCCTGGGCCTCGCGCAGGACCTCGGCCGCCGGCACCACGCGCTCCACCAGCCCGATGCGCAGCGCCTCCTCGGCCCCGATCCGGGCGCCGGTGAGGATCAGCTCCAGCGCCTTGCCGCGGCCGACCAGGCGGGGCAGGCGCTGGGTGCCGCCGCCGCCCGGGATGATCCCGAGGTCGACCTCGGTCAGCCCCAGCCGGGCGTCGTCGCCGGCGATCCGGATGTCGCAGGCGAGCGCGAGCTCCAGGCCGCCGCCGAGCGCCCAGCCCCGGATGGCGGCGATCAGCGGCTGCGGGCAGGCATCCATGGCCCGGCGGAAGTCCACCCGCCGGCGCTGCTCGCGGAAGACCGTCGGCGGCTCGGGCTGGACGAACTCCCGGATGTCGGCGCCGGCGGAGAAGGCCCGCTCGCCGGCGCCGGTCACCACCACCGCCCGCACGGCGTCGTCGGTGGCCAGGGCGGTGAAGCAGGCGGTGAGTTCGCGCCGCATCGTCTCGTTCATCGCGTTGTGGACGGCCGGCCGGTCCAGCGTGACCGTCGCCACGCCGTCGGCGACCGCGCAGCGCAGGGTCTCGTAGCTCACCGCTCGGGTCCAGCCACGATCCCGCGGGCGCGGAGGTCGGCGATGGCGGCCGGCGCGTAGCCGAGGTCCCGCAGCACCTGCTCGGTGTGCTGGCCGAGCGTCGGCGGCGGACCCGGATCGCGCAGGGGCGTGCCGGCGAAGACGAGCGGCTGGCCCATCATCCGCAGGGGCCCGACCTCCGGGTGGTCGTACTCGCGCACCAGGTCGTGGTGGCGCACGGCCGGGTCGTCCATGAACTCGGTGAGGGTCTGCACCGGCGCGGCCGGGATGTCGTGCTCGGCGAGCGTCCGCAGCCAGTGCTCGCGCGGCTGGCTCTTGAAGCGCTCCTCCAGCAGCGGCAGCAGCTCCTCGCGGTGGTCGAGCCGCGCCACCCAGGAGGCGAAGCGCGGGTCGTCGGCCAGGCGCTCGAGGCCGAGGGCCTTGGTGAGCTTCACCCAGAACGACTGGTTGCCGCAGGCCAGGAAGAACCACTGCCCGTCGCCGGCCTGGTAGAGGCGGTAGGTCGGGTTGTCGCGGAACATGAC
>DATLZL010000526.1:0-2448 GCA_035574035.1 Binatia bacterium
GGCCCGCACCCCCGCCGGCGGCGCTGGATCGCTCGGTCTCGCTCGACTGCCTGGTGACCCTGGGCGGCGACGGCACCCTGCTGCGCGGGGCGCGCGCGCTCGACGGCGCCAGCACCCCGGTCCTGGGCGTCAATCTGGGCCGGGTGGGCTTTCTCACCACGGCCTCGGCACAGACCCTCGACTGGGCGCTCGATGCGCTGGTGCGCAAAGCCTACGCCACCGAGGCCCGGCTCACCCTGCGCTCGGTCATCGAGAGCCGGCAGGGGGTACGCCGCGAGGAGCCCGCCGTGCTGAACGACGTGGTGATCCACAAGGGAGGCGTGGCGCGGGTGGTGCGGATGCGGCTGCTGGTGGACGGCGACGAGGTGGGCCAGTATTCGGCCGACGGCATCATCGTGGCCACCCCCACCGGCTCCACTGCCTATTCCCTCTCGGCCGGGGGACCCATCGTGGTCCCGTCGGTGGACGCCATCGTGGTGACCGCCATCTGCCCCCACACCCTGGCGGTGCGCCCGCTGGTCGTACCGTCGCAGTCGGTGGTCACCGTCGAGCCCATTCCGCCCTGGACCGAGGAGGTGCTGGTCTCCTTCGACGGGCAGGTGGGCACGCCCATTGCGCCCGGCGACCGCCTGCTGGTCCGCCGCGGGGAGCGGCCGGTGCTGCTGGTCCGCCTGGGGCCGGAAAGCTTTTTCGCGCGGCTGCGAAAGAAACTTCAGTGGGGTGATCTGAGTGATCGGGAAAACCGCTGAGGGCGCCGGGTGCTAGCCGAGCTTCGGGTCCGCGATCTCGCCGTGATCGCCGACGTGACCTTGCCCCTGCGCCCCGGTCTGAACGTGCTGACCGGCGAAACCGGCGCCGGGAAGTCGATGCTGGTGGACGCCCTCGCCTTGCTCCTGGGCGAGCGCGCTTCCGGCGAGATCGTCCGCCCGGGGGCCGAGAAGGCCGTGGTCGAAGGCGCCTTCGATGTGAGCCACTCCGGGGCCGCCGCTCTCCGTCCGTCGCTGACCACCCTGGGCGTGGAACCGGACGACGGCATGCTCGTCATCAAGCGGGAAGTCTGGGCGGAAGGCCGCTCCCGCGCCTGGGTCAACGGCAGCCCCACCACGGTCGGCGTGCTGGCGAGGCTGGGGGAGCTGCTGGTGGACCTGCACGGCCAACACGAGACCCAGTCGCTGCTGCGGGGCGAGGCCCAACGCGACATCCTGGACGCCTACGGCGGCGCGGCGGTCGAGCGAGCGGCGGCGCGCGACGCGTTCGAACGATGGAAGGCGCTGGAACGCCGGGAAGCCGAGTTGCGCGCCAGGCAGGAGGAAGTGCGCCGCAAGGCCGACTACCTCCGGCACGTGGTCGCTGAAATCGACCGGGCCGCGCCTCGGGTGGGCGAAGACGAGGCGCTCGAGGCCGAAGCCCGCCGGCTGGCCCACGCCGACGACCTGGGCCGCCTGGCGCGGGAGCTGGAGCAGGCGCTCGAGACCTCGGGGCTCAGCCGGGCCGCCCGAGCCCTGGCGGGGCTCGAGCGGCTCGATCCGAGTACCGGACGGTGGCGGGAACTCCTGGACGCCGCCTTCGCCAACCTGCAGGAGCTCGGAGCCGCGGCGCGGAACTACGCGGGCGCGATCGAGGCCGATCCGGGCCGGCTGAGCGAAGTCGAGGGACGGCGGGATCTCCTCTTCCGGCTGAAGCAGAAGTACGGCCCCACCCTGGCCGACGTGCTGGCGGCGCGCGACCAGGCGGCCCGCGAGCTGGACCTCCTGGACACGGCCGACCTCGACCTGCGGGCCATCGCCGCTGAACGCGAGGCGGCCGCGGCCGACTTCGCGCGCGCCGGCGCCGCCCTCGGCGAGAAGCGACGGGCGGCCGCCGAGCGTCTCGAGGCGGCCGTCAACCGGCTGCTCCCGGCGCTGGGGATGCCGGGCGGGCGCTTCCGGGTAGGGCTCCAACCCCGTCCCGCGCCCCACGCCCTGGGGGCCGAGGACATCGTCTTCGAAGTGGGCCTGAACGTCGGCCTGGAGGCCCGTCCCTTGGCGCGCGTAGCCTCGGGAGGCGAGCTGTCCCGCCTGATGCTGGCCCTCAAGGTCGTGCTCGCCGAGCACGATGCCGTTCCCACCCTGGTGTTCGACGAGGTGGATCAGGGCATCGGAGGCGAGGTCGGTGGACGGGTGGGGGAGGCGCTGGCGGGCGTGGCTCGCCGGCGCCAGGCCCTGGTGATCACCCACCTTCCCCAGATCGCGGTCCACGCCGACCACCACCTGGTGGTGGCCAAGGGCGCCCAGGGCGGCGTGGCGACGAGCGACGTGCGGGCGGTCGCGGGGGAAGAGCGGACTCGCGAGATCGCCCGGATGCTGGGCGACCCCGACATGGCCACCGCCCTCCGGCACGCCGAGGAATTGCTCAAAACAGCCGCCGGGAGGCTCGCAGCACGATCCGAAAGACCGTCGGGGCGGGGAG